>CAJQKN010000033.1 GCA_905478905.1 uncultured Flavobacteriaceae bacterium
AAAAAAGAAATTAATCGATCAGAAAAGTCACAGCATTCATTTGGGTGATCTATTGGATGGAGAACGCATCATTGATGAAGTATTGGTAAGTGTTTTTAAAAATCCTCATTCCTATACTGGAGAAGATGTGGTTGAAATCTCTTGCCATGGTTCGCGCTATATACAAGAGAAAATCCTTCAGTTATTTGTGAACAAAGGCATACGCCCAGCAAAGGCAGGAGAATTCACCCTTCGCGCCTTTATGAACGGGAAAATGGATTTAGCCCAGGCAGAAGCTGTCGCAGACGTTATCGCTTCAGAAAATGAAGCTAGCCATCAGGTAGCCATGCAACAAATGCGCGGTGGAATTAGTCAAGAAATTAAATCATTGCGACAAGAACTTTTAGATTTTGCTAGCCTAATCGAATTAGAATTGGACTTTGCCGAAGAAGATGTTGCCTTTGCCGATAGAGCTGCCTTTCAAGCGTTATTATTGAAAATTCAAGGACTGTTGAAACGCTTGATCGATTCATTTGCTTTGGGGAATGTCATTAAAAAGGGTGTCCCTATTGCGATTATTGGCCCTCCAAATGCAGGGAAATCTACCCTACTCAATGTGCTTTTGCAGGAAGACAAGGCAATTATTTCTGCTATTGCTGGAACTACACGTGACTCGATTGAAGATGAAATAACCATTGGTGGAATCGGTTTTCGCTTTATTGACACTGCAGGAATTCGGGAAACCCAAGACGAAATTGAACAAATTGGTATTCAAAAGACCTTTGAAAAGGTTGCAGCTGCAGCAATTGTATTGTATTTGATTGATTCCAATGCATTTGATCATGAGAAAACAGCACACCAAGAGAAAGTACGTCAACTAAAACTACAATATTCGGATAAAGCAATTTGGATTTTGTTCAATAAAAACGATAATGGAGCGATAAAAACACCTAATGAATTTGAGGGCTTTCCTTGCCTAAGGCTGAGCGCAAAAAACAAATCAGGGATTAACACCCTTAAAGAAGCCCTTGTCCAACACATGCATCGCAACAATTACCAAGATGAAAGCATTATTACAAATTCACGCCATTATGCTGCCTTAACCAATGCTTTGATAGAAATTGGGAAGGTACAAGAAGGAATGGAAAATCAATTGAGTTCAGATTTACTGGCCATTGATCTAAGGCAAGCATTGTTTCATTTGGGAGAAATCACAGGTGAAGTAACCAATGATGAATTATTAGGAAATATTTTTGCTAATTTCTGTATTGGAAAGTAAAAATAGAACATAAACTGCATCTTATGATGTAAATAAGAGGGAAGACATGGGTTGACATCAAACGATTTAGTTATAATCATCCACCTTATTATTTTTAATGGATTAAGAGAATACCTCAATTACCTATCAATCTAGTCACTTATGCAAACATAAAAAATCATGGTGACTAAAATAAATACCACAAAAAAACGTTGTATTTATAATGCTGAATTCTTTTTTTAATATTTGAATAAAATATTACTTATTATATTTATCATTTTATGATCAATTCATTCTTAATTATAGTTATTGTCTTTACGCTATTGGTGCTTATCTTCTTTTGGTATGCTAGGTACGCCTCTAAATCTGGTTTTGCTTTGGATGAAAATAAAAATGACATACCCGATTCGTGGGAAGGAAAATTTAATTTCCTTTTCAAATTTAAAAACATCATTATCCTATTGCTTGGTGTTTTAATTGGATACTTGCTGAGTCTCTCCAGCTTATTATAACTTTCAACAACTCTAAATTACAAAATCATCTTGCATGAACTCAAATGCCTTTCTATCTGTATTTAATTATAGACTATTATTTATTCTAGTCGAAACAGTTATTGTTTTTTTTCTGTACAGAGAATATCAAATTACTATTGACTTCGATATATCTATTGTTAGTATAGCCATTGTATTTCCTTTGGTGTTTTCGATAACAAGTGCATATCAAAGACGGCAGGAGGCTATCGGGTTATTTTTAGATTTTAGAAATAAAATTATTGATCTTACCAATATTTTCTTTGCTGTAGACAAGATCGAAAAAAAGGACTATGACCTTCTTTTCAACAAACTATTTGGTATCCAAACTTCTCTAATCAATTACCTCACAAAAGAAGACTCTAATTACATATTCGAACAAATTAGACAAGAAAGAAAAGATGTATTACGCATCATTGATGATCGAAAAAAAATGTTTAATGAACGTGAGAAAGACAGCCTAATTCGTGTAAAAAACGAACTCTTCCTTTCAGCCGAAAAAATCAGAGGAATTAAAATACATGGCACCCCCATTTCACTAAAAAAATACTGTTTGATTTTTATCTACTTCTCCCCTTTGTTATTCAATACTCAGTCAATAATAAACAAAACTCCCTTCGATTTAAATATTGAAAGTAGTCTCACGCTATTGTTCACCCTAGTCATGAGTTTTGTCCTCATGGCACTATACAATGTGCAAGATTATATCGAGAATCCATTCGATCAAAAAGGATTGGATGATTTAAAAATTGAGGCAATTATGGTCAATGAAGATGAATCTTTATTTGACGCCTAAAGGCTGGTTAAATTTTACTTTACTGATTAAATCAATCATAATAAATAGTTTTAGATAAGAATTCTTTATCTATCTTCATTATGAATTACTATTTATAAAAAAAATAAGTCCCAGCTTTGAGTATTAAAGAACAAATGATGAGAGGGTTTTTTAGTATTGTATTTATTTTCACAATAAATGTGCCTGTTTTTGCTCAACTGAGTAAAGTGCATTATCTACCTCCGGTTGCTTATTCAAGTGAAACAGGATCCAATGCGATTCCAACAAATGGTCAATATTTTTATATCTCAACGCCCAGCACAACTTCAGTCACCGTCAATATCTACGCCATTGGTGGTGCAACTACTACCATGGAAGTTTCAAATGCATTTCCGTCAATCTTTACGATTGACGAGCCAGGTGGTTTTGATGAATCACAGATAGCTATTGGCGCAAGTAGTTCAGACGCAGCCACTACTACAAGTATCATTTTAAACAATAAAGGATACATCGTTGAAGCTGATTCAGCGATATATGTGGCCCTTAGAATTGCAAGCGGTTCACAAGCAGGTGCATTGGTAAGTAAGGGGGGTGCTGCGCTTGGGACCGATTTTAGAATTGGTGCATTTACTAATTATAACGGACAAGCAAATTACTCAAGCTTTCTTTCTGTTATGGCAACAGAAAACACGACAACAATTACAATTAATAATATCCTTGAAGGGGTAGATATTCTTGATTTTAACGAGCAAACTCTTGGGACTGACGGCATGGGCTATTTAAACTCAATTACTTTTACACTTAATCGCGGCGAAAGCTATACCATTGTGACTAGGTCAGATCAAGGAACCGACGTTCTTTCTGAACTTGAGGCAGCATCTACCCAAAAGACAAATTCGGACGGACTTATTGGAACCTATGTTGGCTCTTCTAAACCTGTTGTCGTAAACAGTGGATCGTTGAATGGAAGTTTTGGTCTTGGAGGTGCACGCGATTATGGGTTTGATCAACTTGTTGATTACAGTAAAGTGGGAACCGAATATATTTTTGTAAAGGGCACTGGTAATGATGAATGGGAAAATGTATTGCTCGTTGCCCATACCGATAATACAGAAATCACCATTAACGGAAACCCTATTTCAAATGCCTTCATTCACGGAAAAGGGGTCAATATATCCTCTGCCTACGATTCTACCATAGGAAATCCAAGCATTAATGCTGGTGATTATTTTTTAATTGAGGGAGATTTATACGGTTCTGATGGAAATATGTATGTCCAATCTTCTTCACCTTTGTTTTCTTTTCAGGGAATTGGTTCTGGAGGGGGAGAAGCTAATCAAGGCTTGTTTTTTGTTCCCCCTTTAAAATGCTCAAGTGTTGGGGATGTTGACAATATTCCAATGATTAATGACATTGGAAATGGTGTCTTCATAGGAAACCTAAATATTATTAGTAAAAGAGGGGCAATTATTACCATTAGTGATGATAATAATACAGATCAAGCTATTGAAGCACTAAACATTGTAAACCTAAGTGGACCATTTGATGTTTTAGGGAATGTCGATTACCAAACCTATGTCTTATCAAATTTAAATGGGGATGTATCCATTGTTAGTAATGATGAGTTATATTGTTCTTATTTTAATCAAAGTGGAGCGGCAAGCTCAGGTGCCTTTTATTCTGGATTCTCTTCACCTCCAGAAGTTCCCACAGAAATTATTGGTCCCGAACTCTATGATTACTGCGCGCCGAATTTGACACTCGCCACTGCAAATATGGATCTTTTCACCAGCTATGAATGGCAATATAGTGACGGCACAGGCTATATAACTGTTGCCGAGAGCACGGACCAATCAACCATTACGCCAACATTGGGTGGGCTTTATCTCGTTCGTGGCTTTATAAGTTGTCCCGGTGAAACAGAGGAATTTCTAGATTCTGATCCAATAACCGTTATTCTTTGTCCTCCAGATACAGACTTAGACGGGATTCTTGACCCAGTAGACAGCTGTCCTTTTGCCGCTGGTATTTCATTTTTGAATGGATGTCCGTGGTCTATTTATATTGGCAATAACTACAAAAGCATCCTTACTTCTTCCACCGTAGAAGTTGCGGATGAGTCTTATTTTTGTTCTCAGACCAATGATAATCATTTTAATCTCGCCTATCATTCAGGAGAGATAGCTGAACCTGCAGTTGGCGATTTCATCATCTACAATAACTCCTACTCTTTCCCACATTCATTTCTTTTTGAAACAGAAGGCTATGCTTATATGAAACTTAGGGACTTTAATAAAATACTAGAAGTGAAAAAATCGAATGGAGAAATTGTAGCGATATACAATTGCCTTTGAGATATATAGAAAATAAAAATCAATGTGGCTGTCGAAAGAAACTGAAATTTTATAAGCACCATCTAAAAATGATACAGAAATAGATATCTTTTATTATCTTTAAAAAAATAAAAAAAGAATATGGGCGTTGGCGGACTGGTTATTGCAACCTTATTTTTATGCATAGCAATCTTACTAATTATTGAATTCAAAGAACGATATCTCTAAAACATACTACAATGGCAACATACGAATGTGAAAAATGCGGGATGGCTGTAAATGCAAGCTGCGCAAAATGCAATCAACCACTGGTAAATGATCACTTGGACGTGAATGGGCAACAAATTCAAATTTCTAAATGTCCAAGCTGTGAAGGGAAAATTAAATCTCCTCAATGCTGTGGCCAAGATATGCAGTGCGAAGTTTAATCCCTTGCAAAACCCTCTCACCCGCTCCTTTTAGTAATGTTTTTTAATCAAATGCTTGCTAAATGAGTGATCTTATCCCCCTTGATCCAGACACAATTCATGCTAGGGTAAATTTACTTGTCCCTGAATGGAGCTATGCAAACAATTGCCTGGAAAAAACACACCTATGCAGTTCATTTCTCGAAGCAATTAAAATGGTTAAAACTATTGCAGATATCGCAGAGAAACAAAAACACCATCCAAAGATAACCATCGACTACACAACAATTCATTTGGCGCTGATCACCCACGATGCGCAAGGTATCACCCAAAAAGATTTTGTACTCGCCCAAGAAATCGATAACTTACTGAAAAAATAAATTATGGAATGGTATTTAAAAAATCGTTGGTGGATATGGACAATAACAGGTGTGTATCTAGCCTATAGAATTTATCTTTCTGTTGTTTATTAATATCAATTCACTTTTATGAAGAATAGCTTAACGAGTCTTGTATTATCCTCAATGCTTTCCCTATCCGCTCAAATAAATCCTACTGATGTTGAAATTGTACGTGATGCCTATGGTGTTCCGCATATCTTCGGAAAAACGGATGCAGATGTTGCCTATGGACTTGCTTGGGCACATGCAGAAGATGATTTTAAAACAATACAAGAAGCTTATCTAGCCGGTAATGCGCTTCTCAGTGAACATCTTGGAAAAAGAGGTGCCGGACCAGATTTTGTCAGCCAATTTATCGGGTCTAAAGAATTTGTTGAGGCAAACTATGACGAAAAAATAAGCCCCGAATACAAGAAAGTTGTTGAAGGTTATGCGCAAGGATTCAATCGCTTCGCCGAAACACATCCCGAGGAGGTATTACATGCTGCACTATTCCCCATTACACCCAAAATGATGTTGCGCTATGCACAATTACAGCTATTTGTTTCTTCTCGTGGTGACTATTGGATTTCACGTATTCTTGAAAATTCCGTCAAACTAGAAGCGCCAAAAGAAGAAATCACAGGATCCAACACCTTTGCTTTCAACAGTGCTAAAACCACCGACGGAAACACCTATTTAGCGATCAATACTCACCAACCACTCGATGGACCTGTTTCGTGGTACGAAGCACATTTGTGCAGTGAAGAGGGAACAAATATCATTGGTGCCTTGTTTGCAGGAACACCCAATATTCTCATTGGTGCAAATCAATACTTGGGTTGGGCACATACGGTAAATTATCCCGACAAGACAGATGTCTTCAAATTAGAAATGCATCCAAAAGATAAACTTCAGTACAAGGTTGATGATAACTACCTGACCTTAGAAGAACACAAAGCAAAAATAACCATCAAGGTATTTGGGATTCCTATTAGGGTTTCAAGAAAATACTACACTAGTATCTTTGGACCAACCCTAAAAAATAAGTCTGGCTATTATGCCGTTCGGACTCCTGCGTTATACGAAATTAGAGGCCTAGAACAATGGTGGCGCATGAACAAAGCCACTTCCTTTAGCGAGTTTTACGATATTCTAAAAATGAAAGCCTTGCCAGGATACAACATTGGCTATGCCGACAAGAACGACACCATTTTTTACATTTCAAACGGATTGATTCCCAAGCGTGCAGAAGGCTATAACTGGAAAGAGGTTGTCCCTGGAAACACGACAAAGACATTATGGTCATCCACCTACGATATTGAGGATTTACCCCAAGTCATTCAACCTTCTTCTGGCTATTTTTACAATGCCAACCACAGTCCATTTTTCTCTTCTGATGAAGAAAATAACCCAAAGAGGGCTGATTTTTCTAAAGACATGAGTTTTGAAACCTACCACAACAACCGTTCTACACGCTTAAAGAACTTAATTGAAGCCAAAGAAAAGGTTTCCTATGCAGATTTTAAAAGCATTAAATACGACAATCAACTGCCAAAACCCTTTACTTATTCTTGGATGGACATCAATTACCTCGATTTGTTGAATGCTGAGAAATACCCTGAGATAAGTGAATTGATTGAACGTGTGCAGCAATGGGATCGCAAGACTGATGCATCTTCCTTAGGTGCAGGAACTTATTTAATCCTCTACCATCAATTATATCCTTTTTATGATGCATTGCCTGCACCAAAGATAATTCCACCTGCTATATTGGTTAAAGCTTTTAAAAACGCCAAGGCCCATATGTTAAAGCATTTTGGAACAACTGAGGTTAGCTTAGGTGATTATCAAAAATTGGTGCGAGGAAATAAAGAATTACCGGTGTTTGGTATCAACGATGTTGTTACTGCCATGTCTTCTATTCCCTACAAAGACGGAAAAGTGAAAGTAACCGCTGGAGAGTCTTATATAGAATTGGTGAAATTTACTCCCAATGGTCCCGAAATTGAATCGGTTATTTCCTATGGTTCGTCCGATCATCCAGACTCCCCACACTATAACGATCAAATGGAGTTATACACTTCATACAAAACCAAGAAAATGACCTTTGACAAAGCGGAGATATACGCAAATGCAAAGCGTATTTATCACCCAAAATAAGGTTTAAGCCAAAGCTTTTTGATAAATGTCGATGTATTGAGCAACCACTGCATCGATATCATAGCGTTTTGCCAAATGATAAGCTTGCTCCTTAAACTGTTTTAAGCGCTTTTCATTCGACAGCAATTCAATCGATTTATCGGCCATTCCAAAAACATCACCAATATCAAATAAATAGCCCGATTCCCCATCAATATTCACTTCGGGTAAGCCACCCACATTGGTAGAAATAACAGCGACTCGCATCATCATTGCCTCTAAAGCAGCTAAACCAAAACTTTCTGATTCTGAGGGCAATATAAACAAATCAGAATAGCAGAGAATTTCATAGACTTGATTACTTTTCCCAACAAAAGTTACTTTATCAATAATTCCAAGTTCTTTGCATTTTTGCATTGCCTTTACGCGTTCTGGTCCTTCACCAACCATAATTAGTTTGGCCGCAACTTTTTGCTGAATGCGGTAAAACACCTCAATCACGTCGCCGATGCGTTTCACTTTTCTAAAATTACTAATATGGGTAATTATTTTTTCATCTCCAGTGGTTATCATATCCCGATGACAGTTTTCACTGTGATGTTGATGCTTGGAGAAATCAACAAAGTTAGGAATGACATGCACCTCTTTTTTAACATCAAAAAGGGCAAGGGTATCTTCCCTTAAACTTTCTGAAACTGAGGTGACCCAATCGGAATGATTGATACTAAAGGTTACTGCGGGTTTGTAAAAAGGATGTTTACCTACCAGGGTTACGTCGGTTCCGTGTAGGGTTGTGACCATAGGGATCTCAATTCCCTGATCTTTTAATATTTGTTTGGCCATATAGCCAGCATAAGCATGTGGAATGGCATAGTGAACATGCAAAAGTTCAATTCCATAGGTCTTAACGGTGTCGACTAGTTTACTCGACAAAGCTAGCTCATAGGGCTGATAATGGAACAAGGGATAATCTGGGACATTGACCTCATGAAAGTGGAGACTACTATTCAGAAACTCCAGGCGAACTGGTTGCCTATAGGTAATAAAATGGACTTCGTGCCCTCGATCAACCAAGGCTAATCCTAATTCTGTGGCAACGACTCCACTCCCCCCAAAGGTTGGGTAACAAACAATAGCTATTTTCATTTAATATAAGATTGCATCATAGACCAATTTAAGCATTCGCGGACGAATACTATGGTCAATTAGTTTTCGGTTTTCCATCGTGGGAAAAGTTCGATTGGATAAAAAGACAAATACAATGCCTGTGGTTGGATCTGCCCATGCATAAGTTCCAGTAAAACCAGAATGACCAAAACTTGAAAAAGAAATGCCTTGAAAGGTCATTCCTCCACCACCCGCTTGTGGTTTGTCAAGGCCAACTCCTCTCCTATTTTCTTCGGTACAGTAATAGCATTGATTGAATTGATCAAAAGTAGAAGAACTGAAAAATTGTTTACCGTTATAGCGGCCTTTTTGAAGGTATAACTGCATAATGGTAGCAACTTCTTTGGCGTTTGAAAAAAGACCAGCATGACCACTTACACCGCCTTGTATAGCGGCTGCCATATCGTGGACATGACCTTGCAAGGTTTGCTGTCTAAAATAAGTGTCTTTTTCTGAGGGAATGATCCGCTCTTTTTCAATACTTTTTAAAGGTTTAAAAAGGGTAGAAACTAAACCCAATGGAGTAGCTATTCGCTCCATAAACAATTGATCGAGTGGGGTTGCATATTTCTCCTCTAAAATATGTTGCATAAAAATAAATGGAAGG
>CAJQKN010000034.1 GCA_905478905.1 uncultured Flavobacteriaceae bacterium
TGTTCGTTTTCGATTTGTTGGTGTCCACGGTCAAAGGCGAGTTGTTGTGCAAATTGAACAACCTCTTGCGATTTTAGGGTGAAATTATTTAGATTCATGGCTTTTTTTATTTCATCCAATGCAAAAGCTATTCCATTGATTAACAACTGACTATATGTCATTTAAAACTGCTTTTACAATGTCATTTTGTCTCATCCTAAGCTAGAATTATTCATTAAGCGGGTTCGTGAGACAACACTTTATATTTATTCATGGGATTAAATATCATCTTCAATGTTGCTTGAATTCGAATATAAAATTCTGTAGTTTAGCAAAAAAAAACATGTTGCTTTCCAAATTTCTTACATCACTCAATCAAGTATCGTCATTTCGTTTCCAGCTGCCTACTGGGGACTTTGTCCCTCCACATTTTCACATTACGGAGGTAGGAATGGTTCACAAACACTTTATTGATTGTGGTGGTACAGAGCGTAAAGAAAGTGTCGTTAACTTTCAATTGTGGAGTTCAGATGACGTGCAGCATCGCTTAAAGCCACAAAAAGTGATCGATATCATTCGTTTATCACAACAAAAAATTGGCATTAGTGATGAAGAAATAGAGGTGGAGTATCAAGGAGAGACCATCGGGAAATATGGTTTAGGCTTTGATGGTGAGAATTTTCAACTGCTCGTCAAACAAACCGACTGCTTGGCCAAAGACAATTGCGGTATCCCAGAAAGCGATCAAATTAAAGACAAAACAATGACTGCAGAAAACTGTTGTGACCCTTCTGCGGGCTGTTGTTAATTTCCTTTTAATAAAATCATTTTATCGGTTAGTATATCTGCCATAAATCAGGTGGATTTGCCTATTTTTGTGCTTTAAATTTATGACCATGCAGAAAGACACCGCTATATTTGATCTGATAAAAGAGGAAGAAAATCGTCAGCTCAATGGAATTGAACTAATTGCCTCAGAAAACTTTACTTCTCCTGCTGTAATGGAGGCCACAGGATCTGTGTTGACCAATAAATATGCAGAAGGCTATCCAGGGAAACGTTATTATGGGGGTTGCGAAGTGGTGGACAAGGTAGAGCAATTGGCCATTGATCGGGCAAAAGAATTGTTTGGCGCTGCCTATGCCAATGTGCAACCTCATTCGGGTTCTCAAGCCAATACTGCGGTTTTCCATGCCTTTATCAAACCAGGGGATAAAATTCTCGGATTTGACCTTTCGCATGGAGGTCATCTCACCCATGGTTCTCCTGTAAACTTCTCTGGACGTTTATACGAGGCACATTTTTATGGTGTACAAAAGGAGACTGGTCGTCTAGACTATGCCAATATTCGTGCGATAGCAAAAGAAGTACAACCCAAGATGATCATTGCCGGGGCTTCTGCCTATTCAAGAGACATCGATTTTGCTGAATTTCGTTCTATTGCGGATGAAGTAGGTGCATTTTTGCTTGCAGACATTTCCCATCCCTCTGGAATGATTGCTACAGGGCTTCTAAGCAATCCTATTCCACATTGCCATGTTGTGACAACTACGACACATAAAACCCTTCGTGGACCACGTGGTGGGCTTATTTTAATGGGAGAGGATTTTGACAACCCCTTTGGGATTACCCTTAAGAACGGCACAGTGCGCAAAATGTCTCATTTGTTGGACATGGCTGTTTTTCCCGGCAACCAAGGAGGGCCTTTAGAACACGTAATCGCTGCCAAGGCGATTGCTTTTGGGGAGTGCCTTCAACCTTCTTTCAAAGATTATATGCTCCGCGTTCAAAAGAATGCTGCCGCAATGGCCGCAGCCTTTGTAAGCCGTGGCTATAAACTGATATCCGAAGGAACCGACAACCATATGATGTTGATTGATTTACGCAACAAGGGCATAAGCGGGAAAGATGCAGAATTGGCTCTAGTAAAAGCAGAAATTACTGCCAACAAGAACATGGTTCCCTTTGACGATAAGTCACCCTTTGTGACGTCTGGAATTCGTATGGGAACTGCCGCCATTACTACTCGTGGATTAAACGAAGCTGATATGGAAACTATTGTAGCGCTTATAGACCGTGTATTGTCTAACTACCAAGACGAAACCGTTCTAGCTGCTGTTGCCAAAGAGGTGCATGCCCTAATGGCTGGACGCGCTTTATTTAATCATTAAGCTGTAAAGAATGATCAAAAAGAACCCCTTAAATTAAAATTTAAGGCTTCATTTGACTCTGAATTTAAACTTGCTTTTTTACTCAAAAACAGCCTGTACAGTTGCTGGTATTCGCAACAGTTTTTGGGTGTTTGGGTCAAGATAACACCACTGAGTGCTACATTGTGCAACTAGGGTATTGGAGTCGTTCAAATAAAAGCGAACACGACGCTCACTCAAAAAGCCCTCGGTCAATTCTACATGGGTAAGCACCCGAAGTTCATCGCCTAGTTTGGCTTGACGTTTGTATTCAATATGGTGGGAGCGAACCACCCAAAGGCCAAACTCCTCGTTATTATTTTTAATTAAATGCTGCCAGTGCGCTCCTGCTATATCTTGTACCCACTGCAGGTATTGAACATTGTTGACATGTTGGAGTTCGTCTAAATGTGCTTCAGAAACAATGATGCGTTGTTCAAATGGTTCCATTTATTTCTTTTGGAGGGTGACTTCAAAAAGCTTACTCCAGTTTTTTCCGGTGATAAAAAATGTTTTTCGTTGGGGGTGGTAGGCAATGCCATTAAGCACATTGAGACTTGGAATCTGAGCGACCTTTTCTTTGAGTCCACTAAAGTCAATTACGGCTTCTGTGGCGCCAGTCGAAGGATCGATGATGACAACCACTTCTTTTTGTGATTGATAGGTGTTGGCATAGATCTTTCCATCTACCCATTCCAGTTCATTGATATTCTTCAGAATGGTTTTGTGGGTGGTTGCTTCTATATAACTTAATTCTTTCCCTGTATCAGGATCAAGCTTCCAAATTTTTGCCGTGCCATCTGATTTATACAAAAACTCACCATCGTTACAGAGTCCCCAACCTTCTTTACTTTGATCGTAGCTAAAAGAAGTTTCCATGTTTAGACTTTCTTTGTCGTAAACAAACGCGGTGTT
>CAJQKN010000035.1 GCA_905478905.1 uncultured Flavobacteriaceae bacterium
CTAGGGTTTTCCATGGCATTATAGATTTTTAGGATCAGAAGGGCAAAGCCAACACCAGTGATGATCAAAATCATGCTTAAAAAGTCCTCTGCCGAGAATGAAAGGCGAATCAGAATGGTGGCGATGATGAAGCCTGTATTTCGAATAAGCTTACTGTATTCTTCTGTATATCGAAAGGAGATCAAGAGAATAATGACATCTGCTAAAATCAATATGGTGAAGAATTGATTGAAAAAGAGGCTGTCAATTTTTCCAATAGCTTGTTGATTGATGATATCCATTAACCACTTTCCGAAAGTTGAAATCGACATTATCCCCAACACAAAAAACAGACAAACACTCACTATTTTTTTAGATGAAATAAACCTTAATAAACGGGCTTCTTCGCTTGGACGTTCTGGTAGGCGCATTTTGTTTTTATTGAAAAGAAAGATCAATAGAAACAGCAGTAAAAAGCCTAATAAATCGACCGCCAATTCTAAATTCTGACCACTCAACATCCATTGATCTCCTAGGTCCATTTGTGGAATATCCTTGAAAATTTTTCGAATTACAATCAGTGAAATTATTTCAAATTGTTTGGAAACACAGGAAGTAAATGAACGCGGTAAATAAAACAGTAGCAAGTAAATCTCGTAGACCAATATCAGGGAAAAAGGGGTGTAGATTGCAGAAATTGGGTCAGAAAGTAAATCTTGATTTAAGGCAGAAAAAAGAACAACTCCTTTGGATTTTAAGCCAATCAAACCCAGGTGAATCAAAAAACCAATTCCTGCTAGAAGCAGTATGGTATTTTCAAATCTCTTTTGAACTTTAGGAGAAAATACGCTGGCAAAAATAGTGTTGAAGCGAGAGCGGAATGAATTCATTTAGGTGGCAAACAATTGATCGATGTGTTTAAAACTTTTAAATTCTAACGCATTGCCCGAGGGATCATAGAAAAACATCGTTAGTTGTTCTCCGGGGAGGCCTTCAAAACGAAGGTAGGGGGCGATTTGAAATTCAACGTTTAGGTCCATCAATTTTTGACTAAAAGCGTGGAATACATCCCAGGCCAAAACAACCCCAAAATGGGGGATAGGTACTGTTTTTCCGTCTACTTCATTGAAGTGTTTTAACCCTTTGTGGTTTTTGTTTTCATGCAAAACAAGTTGGTGTCCAAAAAAATTATAGTCAGCCCATTCGTTGCTCGAACGTCCAGGAATACAGCCCAAAACGTCTTCATAGAAATGTTTACCTGCTTTTAAATCATTTACTGGAATTGCTAAATGGAAAGGAAACCGATCTGCCATATGTAAAGATAAACAATTTTAATGGAAGGCATTTAGAAAGCCTTATCTTTGCGGCTCTATGGATAAAATTACCGCTCAAGATGTAGCCGCTGGAACAGCCTTGCCTTTGATGGAAGCCTTTTATACCCTCCAAGGTGAAGGCTACCATAAAGGTAGTGCATCCTATTTTATTCGTATCGGTGGATGTGATGTGGGTTGTCATTGGTGCGATGTAAAAGAAAGTTGGGATGCTGATAAGTATCCGCCCACTGCTGTAAAAACGATAGTGGAAGATGCGCATCGCTTTTCTAAAACCATTGTTGTGACCGGAGGAGAACCCTTGATGTGGGACATGCGCCCATTGACCAATGCTTTGAAAGCAAAAGGGATGAGTATTCATATTGAAACTTCAGGAGCTTATCCTTTAACGGGCCATTGGGATTGGTTTTGTCTTTCCCCGAAAAAAAATAAACTACCCACACCAGAGTCTGCCGCTCGTGCAGATGAATTAAAGGTAATTATTTACAATAAAGATGATTTTCGTTTTGCAGAAGAACAAGCCGAAACAGTAAGTGAAAATTGTGTGTTGTACCTTCAGCCCGAGTGGAGTAAGCGCGATCAAATGATGCCATTGATGGTGGATTATGTCCTGCAAAATCCGAAATGGAAGGTGTCCCTTCAAACACACAAATACCTTAAGATTCCATAAGAACTAGGCGAGCCAAGTAATCCTCGTTTTCCCCCTCCGTTAGCTTTTGACAATTAAAACCAGCCAACTGGGCTAGTTCGTTGAGGTTTTCATAGTCGAGGTATAGCCAAGGAAATTCTTCGGTGCTTCCCTGAAAACCAATGCCATAATCTACTTCACCAAAATAACGCTCATCATTTAGCCAACTTTCTCGATCTTCTTCATCGAAAAGGTATATGAGGTTAGAAGAATCAAGAAGTATTTGCGCTTTTGGATTCATCAAGCATTTCAGATGAATCAATAAGGGGTAAACCCCTTTGAGCGTCTTCGCTACACCAAGTCCGTTCATTAACAATAAAAGGGTGTCATATTTTTCATTTGTATAGTCCATAATTGCGGAACACACGGTTTCTTTCACGCCTCTCGATTTGGCCACTGATATCGCTCCTTCCGAAATATCTAGTCCAGTGACAGCAAGACTGCGATTATTTTGAATATATAAACTGTGACTTCCGCTACCACAACCTATGTCAAGTGTTTTTCCTCTGGTCAATTCAAGGGCCTTTTGTTCAAGTTTTGGCATCCCATCAAAATCTCTAAAAAAATAGGAGAGGGGGACAGGGTCTTCTTCCGTAAGGTTGGTCCAAGTAACGAGTTCTTGTTTCGCTGGATTTTGGTAGTAATTAGCTAAAGCTTTTCCAAAGAGGTCGTTCAAAATACTGTAGTTTTGTATAAAATTAATTAGCATGCGCGATCAATTGGAGCAACTACCGCAGCGGGTCAAAGATACGGCAAGCCAGACCAAAAAGTTTTTTCTAAAGTTAAAAAAACGTCCTCCCAAAAAATTGGATGAGGTTACTTTGGAAATACACGAGGAGGTTTTTGCAGAAACAAATTGTATGGATTGCGCAAATTGTTGTAAGACGACAGGTCCTTTGTTCGAGCGCAAAGACATTGATCGAATTGCAAAATATTTACGCATGAAAGCAGCCCAATTTGAAACGAATTATTTGCGTGTTGATGAAGACAATGATTGGGTTTTACAAAGTGTTCCATGTCCATTTTTAGCAGAAGACAACGCCTGTTCCATTTATGATGTGCGTCCCAAAGCCTGTCGAGAATTTCCCCATACAAATCGACCAAAAATCCAGCAGATTGCCGCCCTTACGCAAGAAAATATCGCCATTTGTCCTGCAGCCTTCACCATAGTGGAGAAAATGAAAGAACGGCTCGTCTAATTGGGGTATAGAAGGTATTTTTCTCGTGTTTTTTTAAAGGCCGAAAGTTGAGGTTCCCAGCTTTTTCGAATAGCCTTTTCTGACCAGCCTTTTTGAATTTGTTCCTCGAGGGATTTAGTACCAGAAAGTTTTACAAATTGTGGGCTAAAGAAGTTTTCTTTGTCGGGATAGGCAGCATAAGCTTTTATCAACCATTTCAGTTCAAGTCGATTTATTTTTGGATGATTGGACAGATCTTCTCCTCGGCATTTTTCTCCTTCCAATTTTGGTTTTTTTGCACCAAAATTTGGTCGTGGAATAAATGAATAATCGCCTCTAAACAGAGGGTGACCATAGCCTTGAAATTGTTTTTCCGTTCCCCGACCAATGCTGAAGGGAGTTTGTTCAAAAAGACAGAGGCTAGGGTATAGATTTACCGCTTGAGCATTGGGTAGGTTGGGCGATGGCCGTAAAGGAAGGTCGTACTGTGTTTGGTGGGTATAGGCTTGGTTTTTTATCACGGTTAATTCACATTGAATTCCATTGACCAACCATCCTTCTCCATTGATCATTTTAGCAAATTCACCAAGGGTTAAACCGTGGACAATGGGAATGTTATGTTTTCCTAAATATCCCTTGTAAGCATCCTCCATCACAGGGCCGTCAACATAGTGCCCATTTGGATTTGGGCGATCCAAAAGAATCATAGGGATATTGTTTTCTGCGCAGGCTTCCATGACCAAATGAAGGGTAGAGAGATAAGTGTAAAATCGTGCTCCAACATCTTGTAAATCAAAGAGAAGTATGTCAATTTCTGCGAGATGTTCTGGGCGAGGCTTTCTATTTTTTCCATGCAAGGAAATAATGGGAATTTGCGTTAGGGAATCTATTTCATCACGAATTAAAGCCCCATTGTCCTCACGACTACGAAAACCGTGTTCTGGCGCGAAAATTGAAACAATATTGATGTGGTGTGAACGCAAGGTATCGATTAGGTGAACAGCGTTTTTGGTTGTATATACTTGGCTTGCGGCATGGGCAACTACAGCAACTTTTTTACCTTTTAGTAGGGGAATGTAATTATTGATGTCTTGCGCACCAACTTGCACCTGAGCTTGCAAAGGCATTATTGCGAACAGGGCAGTTAAAAACCCTAATAAAAATGTATTTTTGAGGAAACGGAAAGGAGACATCTATTGAATTTCGAATTTTTCTTAGCACGCAGAATGCGAACTTCGTCTAACAACGAAAGTACGGTTTCAGCACGAATTATAAAAATTGCTGTGCTAGCCATTGCAATTGGATTGGTCATGATGTTGGTTGCCATTGGAACAAGCTTGGGTTTACAGCGCGAAATTAAGGCCAAAACCATTGCGTTGAGTGGTGATTTGCGCATTGCTCCTTTTGAAAACAATAATTCATCTTTATCGGTAACGCCAATCTATTCAGCGGAAATTACTCCAACAATTGAATCCAATGCGCAAGCGATAGAACACGCATATCCATTCATAACCAAAGGGGTGTTGTTAAAGACAAAAAATGAATTTGAGGGAGCTATTTTAAAAGGGGTTTCTCAACGCTTTCCATGGGAAGAATTATCTTCCTATTTGATTGAAGGTCGTTTCCCATCCTATGGCACTGCTATTTCTAAAGAGATGATGCTGTCGGTCACCCTTGCTCGTAAATTAAATTTAAAGATAGGGGATCGCGTTTCGGCCTATTTTCAAAATCAAGAAGAAGGGCGTTTGCCAAGAATTCGTTATTTTATTCTTTCAGCAACCTTCCAAACAGGTTTTCCCGATTTTGATGACAATTATGCTTTTGTCGATTTACTGCATTTGCAAAAACTCAATGCATGGGATGAAAATCAAATTGGTGGCTACGAAGTTTTTCTAAAGGATGATGAAAACACCAATGCTTTTGCTGAGAAAATATATGCTGCCTTACCACCGCATATTGATGTTCAAACAGTTGATCAGCTTTATCAGGGTGTTTTTGATTGGATCGCTTTGTTTGACTTTAATGTTTTAATCATTTTAATTGTCATGATCTTGGTGGGGACACTAAACATGGCAACGGCTTTGTTGGTATTGATTCTAGAGCGATCTCGTATGATTGGAGTACTTAAAGCATTGGGAGCAACCACTGCACAGGTGCAAAAAATATTTTTATTCAATGCTACCTACATCATATCGAAGGGTCTGTTGTGGGGAAATGGGTTTGGGTTATTGCTTTTGTATAGTCAACTTCAGTGGCAATGGATGCAGTTGGATCCATCTACATATTTTGTCTCTACCCTACCGGTTTACTTACCCTTGCACTATTGGTTGGGTTTGAACCTACTGGTATTGACAATCTGTGTTGCATTATTGTGGATTCCTTCAAGAATTATTGGGGGAATCGAGCCTTCACGTGTGCTCCGTTTTCGTTAGATTTTCCTGAGTATTTTCTGTCAATTGTAGTTTTCAAATTGTAGCTTTGTAGGGATATATACACATATGCATTACGCCGAAAATATTTTAGGAACAATTGGGAAAACACCTCTTGTTCGTTTGAACAAAATCACAGCAGAAGTAGACGGTCTGGTGCTGGCCAAATTAGAGAGTTTTAACCCTGGGAATTCTGTCAAAGATCGCATGGCCTTGAAGATGGTAGAAGATGCCGAAAAAGATGGTCGGTTGAAGCCGGGAGGAACCATCGTTGAAGGAACCTCAGGTAACACGGGTATGGGCTTGGCTTTAGCAGCAATTGTAAAAGGATACAAGTTGATTTGTGTTTCAACCGACAAGCAATCCAAAGAAAAGTTTGATGTGCTTCGGGCAGTTGGAGCAGAGGTTATTGTTTGCCCAACAGATGTTGCTCCAGATGATCCACGGTCTTATTACTCTACCTCCAAACGAATCGGAGAGGAGACGCCTAACGCATGGTATGTCAATCAGTATGATAATCCCTCTAATGCGCAAGCACACTATGAGCAAACAGGCCCAGAAATCTGGGAACAAACCAACGGAAAAATAACTCATTTTTTGGTGGGTGTTGGAACAGGTGGGACCATTTCTGGTGTAGCAAAATTTTTAAAAGAAAAAAACCCGAACATAAAAATTTGGGGGATAGATACCTATGGATCCGTATTTAAAAAATACCATGAAACAGGCATTTTTGATGAAAATGAAATCTATCCCTACATTACTGAAGGAATTGGCGAGGATATTTTACCAAAGAATGTTGATTTTTCACTTATCGACCATTTTGAGAAAGTAACTGATAAAGATGCTGCTGTTTACACTCGAAAACTGGCTCGAGAAGAGGGAATCTTCGCGGGAAATTCCTGTGGAGCTGCCATAAAAGGCTTATTACAGCTAAAGCATAATTTTGAAAAGGAAGATGTTATAGTAGTATTATTGCATGATTCTGGTTCTCGGTATATTGGGAAAATTTATAATGATGATTGGATGAGATCCAAAAAATTTATTTAAAACCCTTAATTCTATTAAGGTTAATGCTAATTTATTCACAATATTTATATAATTTAGACGTTAAGAGTTTGATAAGTAACGTAGATTGATACTGACTATATATAATTTCCTTAGGCATTACCTTGTATTGCTGGTGTTCCTTCTGTGCTCAACTATTGGTTGGGGGCAAAATACTATTGATTTACGTACAAACAACATTAACCAGATATTGACGCCTATCCCAAGTAATAGGCAATATTGTATTGAGGTTGGTTCTAATTTAACTTTTCAAGTCAACAACGAATCAACAGCTTCTGAAGATATTCTTGATATTGCAGCGAATAATCTTGTGGTAACCTTAACGCTGTCAAGTAATACCTTTGCTTCATCCGGATCCACTACTGCAGTAGCTACTTTTACTTCTGCAGCTACATCTAATGCAACATCTACACAATATATCATTCCAGGAGGTGTCGCCTCTTTTGATTGGCCATCACCTCTATTATTTAATGAGACTGGGACAACGACCATAGAGATTGAGGTTGCCGCTATTGGGAATATTGATCCTGATTCGACCAACAATTCAGTTACATATGAATTAGGAATATTGGCAAATCCCAATACTCCTGTTTTATCAACAAATTATGGTTCTACGAGTACAGTTGAGATTTGTGCAGGCGATGCGATTAGTTTCTTTGCCAACGGAACAGTAGCCTCGTCTACTCATGAGTTTTTCATTAATAGTATTAGTATCCAAAACAGTTCGACCCAAAGTTTTGATCCAGCGGATTATGGTTTAGTCATTGAAGGAGGAGATATTATCGAGGTAATTGCCAGTACAGGAGTAGCGAGTTGTAGTACTCGCGGGGCAAGTGTTACGATTCAGGTCAATGCGATTAGTACAGTAGGGACAATTACAACAGCTAGCACAACA
>CAJQKN010000036.1 GCA_905478905.1 uncultured Flavobacteriaceae bacterium
TAAGTTGCTCTTGATTGGCTTCTTGCCCATAATAGCGCGCTTTTATCAACTCCGTTTTAACAACTTTTAATCTGCTATGTATATCAGGTGTAGAAAAGGGGGCTGGAAGTTTTTGCCGCAACAAATCATCACATTTCAGCAAAGCATCGTATAGAAATGGTTCTAGACCTGCTGGATTGAGCTTAGATAAATCTTCGATTGTGGAACGGAATAAAGTGAATTTTTCAATGGGAAACAGCAATGAATCTATAAGGGCGTTTTCTTTTAATTCATACACCTGAATTGACTCTTTCTCGATACTCAAGGGCTGCTCTTCTTGAACAACAGTTGGATTTTTTTGCTCTGTAGAAGTAGAACATTGACTGAATATCAATAGAATGCAAAAAAGAAAGAATTTAGAGTGCATTTTGTAAGGTGTTGATTTGCAGTAAAAGTATGGTGAAAAATACAATTTGTAATAAAAAAAGATGGTGAGTAAATGTTCCTTTGATCTCTACCTTAAAAAGGTGGTAAAAAAGGTGTAGAGGAAGAGCCGTCAAAAACCACCCAATATAATTCTGGGTTGGAGCCATACCTCCTGTAAACTCCCAAAAATCCAACAAGGGAGCAATGGGTTCTATCACTGCATCTAAGAGAAGCATCAAACCAATACCGAGAAAAATTCTACTGAGAATATGTCCTGCTAAATTTGCTGCAATAGCTGCACAGCAAATGGTTAGAATTGCCCAATTTACTCCAATCAACCAAGGTACTCCAACAATCTTCCAACCAAGTGCATCTCCATACACATACTGACCAAAAATAATTCCGTAATTCACCCCCAATGCTTCAGCTACCATACCTACGAGAAAAGCAATGGCTGCCATCCAATATACCTTGGGCTCTTTTCGGCTTGTAAACATTAACAAAACAAAAGAAAGTATCAGGTTTAGCGGGGTAGCGCCAACAAACCATTGCGAATCACCATATAAAATACCAACGATTCCACTAATATGGAACAACCATATTATGCCAATGGCAATATCGTTAAATTGAACGGATTCTTTATTTATCATGTAAGGGATGCTAATTGATCACTGACAATTTTGGCGGACAGTAAACACAAGGGAATTCCTCCTCCTGGATGTACACTACCTCCACAAAAGTACAGATTATTAAATTCCCGTGAAAAATTTGGATGACGCCAAAAAGCCGCCATTTTGTTGTTACTTGAAGCACCATAGAGAGCACCCAAATGGGATTGGGTTTTGGTCTCAATCATGGGAGGAGTTAACACTTCTTCTGTTACGATATGAGAACGTATACTGGTATTTAACCGCTTTTCTAGCTTATCCAATACTTTGGTTCGAAGCGAAACGATATCGGTCTCCCAATCTTGCTCGTAATCTGCAGGTGTATTGATCATGACAAACCAGTTTTCACAACCCTTGGGTGCATCAGAGGGAACATCTTTTGCTGTAATATTCACATAAATTGTTGGGTCATCATAGAGGGTATGCTCATTGAAAATTGCGTTGAATTCCGCTTGATAATCTTCAGAGAAAAAAATATTATGCAGGTCCAAAGCAGGAAATTGTTTTTGAATTCCCCAATAAAAAATGACTGCTGAGCTGGATCTTTCTTGGGCAAGAATCTTTTCTGGCGCCTTTGCCTTTGGCAAAAGATATCGGTATGTTGGAAATATATCCATATTAGAGACAATCACATCGGCCAACAATTTTTGTTTGTTCACCATTACTGCTGTGACTTCGTTTTTGGTGTGAAGTATTTCTGTCACTTTTTGATTGAAATAGAATTTTACCCCCTGTCGTTTTGCCAACTGAAAGAGTGATTGACTTATTTGTTCCATTCCTCCTTCGGGTACAAATGTTCCATACTCCGACTCCAAATGTTGCACCAGTGTCATAATCCCTGGGGTTTGAAATGGAGATGAACCATTATAGGTCGCAAAACGGTTATAAAATTGAACCAAATGAGGCTCTTTCAATTGAGCTGTATTGACCTTTGCTAGACTTTTATTCAGTTCAAAAAGCGGTAATCTTGCCAATGCTTTAATTGTGTTTTTTGTCAAAAAAGTTTCCCAACGATGCAATGAATTTTCTAAAAATAACTCTGCGGTTAAATCAAACTTTTCTTTCGCTCTAGCCAGGTATTTTTTTACCACTGTAGGGGCGACATTCAATTTTTCTTCAACTTCTTGTAGGAATCGATTTTGATCACTATAAGCCGTTAAACGGGTACCATCTGGCCAAAAATATTCGCAACCAATCTCTTTTTTATGGTAGGTAAAATGGGCACGAGGATCTTCGTCACACAATTCAAAAAGTGCATCCACATATTGTGGCATGGTAAACAAAGATGGTCCAGCATCGAATCGGAATCCTTCGCTTGAAAAAGCACTCAACTTTCCCCCCGCATAGGCATTTGATTCATAAACTTCAACAGCATAACCTTTCTTTGCCAAACGGATAGAAGTAGCTATTCCAGCAATACCGGCACCTATAACTATGCTTTTTTTCATCCTTTCAATTGTTCATCCTGTTCAACATAAAAACGAGAAAAAAGATCTTCCGTGTACCATTTTTTCTGATGGGTTTTTTTTACAATTGTAGCATGGTCTTTAGACTTATAGGCAAATTGAAGGACGTTTTCCATGGAATCCCATAGACTAATGGTGGCTTGCTGTATAAAAGGCCATTCGCCAATTCCTTTATAAAAATAGACGCCTTTTGCGTCTTCAATTGCTTTACTTGCTTTGGGTACAGCACGCCAAAAAGACAATAGACGAGACCAACGGAGTGTTGCTCTGGTGATGATGGCGACTTTTTTATTTCCGGCGGATAAATCTTGAGGTGACAGAAATGGATTCTGTCCCCCCCACATCCCTTGGCTTTTAATATTAGAGAGGGTAAGCAAACGAATGCTACTTGCTTTTTCAAAATAATCTTGAATGAAGGGATGTTCTTCTTTGAAGCGCCTTGCTGCAGCAGCATTCTTCCATACTCCCAAAAAAGCGTAGGTTGAAAAATCTGGCCGCAAACTAAATCCTGCTCCTCCACCTGTCCCTAAAAGTCGAAAAAAAGACAAATGAGGCGTACCGTTCAGTTGGTTGTATCCAATACCCATTTGTTTAAAAGCCCATAATTTATTACGGTTAAAGGAAAATAAATAAAGTTGTGTTATTTGGTTAGCACTTGTATTCATGCAGTGAAAGGTACTGCTTTTTTAAAAAAACACCTCTGTTAATAGGATTTTAGAATTTGACGTTGGAAGTAAATCTACAGAGGTGTTTTAACCAAATTGTATTAAACTGTTTAAATATATATAAAAAAGATTAAACAAAAAAATAATTCTGTACTTTTCGACAAAAGCTTAAACAAAATTACAGCAATTTAGACCTTAGATCAAATGTAAGGGAAAGCAGGATAGAAGATTCGACAGATTTGCGTATTTTTGTTTTTATAATTACTATTCTATGACTACTACTTTTGTTGCCAATGTTGTTATCATTACCACACTAATTGTTTGCGTCTTTATTATTCGCGACATGAACAAGCAGTAAATTTTGAAGGTAAAAGATCTACATGCTTGGATAGATAAATGCATCTACGTTCTCATTTTTATGAATGTTGGTGCCATGATATTAGAATCTCATTTAAGTCTAAGGCTAGCTTATGCTTCTTATTTTCAAGTCTTTGAAATTATTTCAATCGTTATTTTTAGTGCTGAATACTTGTATCGTATTGGATATGCTATTTATCAAAATGGTTTCGCTGGTGCGTTTCAATACATCTTTAGCTTTTTTGGTCTGATTGATTTAATCTCTATACTACCATTTTATCTCAACCAATTCATCAAACTAGACGGACGCTTTTTACGAATATTACGCCTATTTCGTTTAACAAGAATATTTAAATTTGGTCGAAAAAGTAATTCCCTCAAAGTATTTACCAAGGCATTATTTTCTGTTAAAAATGAACTTGTATTCACCCTGTTTTTATCCGTATTAACAATTTTATTTTCTGCCTCGGCGATATACTACCTAGAATACGATGCACAACCTGAAAAATTTTCAAGTATTACAGAATCTATTTGGTGGGCAACTGTTTCTTTGGCAACGGTTGGTTATGGGGATGTTTACCCTATAACCGTTGGAGGTAAAATATTTGCTTCGCTTATTTCGCTGGTCGGTATTGCGGTTGTTGCGATACCTACGGGTGTAATTAGCGCTGCTTTTGTGGAAGAAATATATAAAGCGCGTGTGAAACGCAAACAATAAAAACATACTTAAAAATGTACGTTATTTACCCAAATAACTAAGTCCAAAATTTTCCATGAAAAAAATAATCGTAGTCGGGTCTGGTTTCTCCTCAATTTCAGTCGCTTCATATTTAGCCAAAGAAGGACATGAAGTTGCTGTATATGAAAAAAACAGCACTCCTGGAGGTCGAGCACGTCAGTTCAAAAAAGACGGATTTACCTTTGATATAGGGCCATCTTGGTATTGGATGCCCGATGTGTTTGACAGTTATTTTGAGGATTTTGGTAAAAAAGTAAGCGACTATTACACCTTAGAAAAATTAGATCCTGGCTATGAGGTCTATTTTGACAAACAAGAATCCATTAAAATTGGAGATTCACTTGAAAAGATATACACTGCCTTTGAAAAAGAAGAGGCAGGCAGTTCTATTCCATTAAAACGATTCATTAAAAAGGCCGAAGACAATTACAATATTGCCATTAAAGATTTGGTTTATCGACCTGGTATTTCCCCGCTAGAACTGGTTACTCCAGCTACCGTTAAAAAAGTAGGTTATTTTCTTAGTACCATCAAACAAGAGGTGATGAAAGAATTTAACAATCCACGATTGGCACAAATACTTCAATTTCCTGTTCTCTTTCTTGGCGCTAAACCCAGTCAAACTCCTGCCTTTTACAATTTTATGAATTTTGCAGACTTTGGTTTGGGAACCTGGCATCCAGATAAAGGGATGTATTCTGTGGTAGAGGGAATGGTTCGCTTAGCCAAAGAGCTAGGGGTAGAGTTTCACACTAATCAAGCGGTAGAAAAAATTCTTGTTGAAAAAGGAAAAGCAGTTGGAATTGTCGCCAATCAAGAAATCATCCATGCAGATATTGTCATTAGTGGTGCCGACTATCACCACTCTGAAAGTTTACTTGAACCAAAATATCGCGCCTATTCTGAGCAGTATTGGGACAAGAAAACATTTGCCCCTTCTTCTTTGTTATTTTTTGTTGGTTTAGATAAAAAGCTAAAAAATGTTTCACATCACACCCTCTTCTTTGATGTTGATTTTGATGCCCATGCAGCCGACATTTACGACAAGCCTAAATGGCCCGAGAGCCCTCTTTTTTACGGGAATTTTCCTTCCATGACAGATGCTTCTATGGCACCAGAAGGAAAAGAGGCTTGCTTTTTACTCATCCCCATTGCTCCAGGTTTGGAAGACACTCCTGAATTGCGGAAAAAATATTTTGATCTTGTAATCGATCGATTAGAACACCTAACTGATCAAAGTGTTCGTGATGCGGTTTTATTTAATGAATCTTTCTGTGTCAATGATTTTGTGGAAGAATACAATTCCTATAAAGGAAATGCTTATGGAATGGCCAATACCCTGTTGCAAACAGCATTCTTGCGGCCAAAGTTAAAGAGTAAAAAGGTGAAGGATTTGTATTTTACTGGTCAGCTAACTGTTCCTGGTCCTGGGGTTCCTCCGTCGCTAATTTCGGGGAAGATTGTAGCCAACTTGGTGTCTCCCCCCACCACCAAATAAGTGTCCATTGACTTTCTTTTTCCAGAAGAACAGAATCTAAAATTTTGATGTTTTTAGTCAAGGTTTCATCATAGCTTAAGAGCTGTTCATTGATTTGATTCCACAACTCAAGACGCTTGAATAAATTATATTTAACAAAGCGATCCTGTTGAACATATTCTCGGTTCTCAACCCAAAATGCATTGTCTTCAACCTCTATCTGATCTAGATCAAAAACCCATTGATTGGCCAGGCGCGATCTGTACTCATCGACAAAGGTCTTTTCTTCCTTGTCTGTATTGATCATCAAATACTTTAAATCTGTTCCATCGTAATTGTCGTTGACCAAACGACCAATATCTGATCCTAAAAAACGGAAGGTTCCGTCCAGTTTTATAGCATCGTAAACAACTCGTGGAGGATTAAAGGGATCTCTATTGGTATAAAAAGCCATAGGAGAATAATAAAAGTCATCTTCCTCTTCATACACCAAAAAAATACTGTCGTTATCTACTTCCCAACGACGGTATTGTTGTAGGTACATGTCGGTTACCCACTCATTTTGAGCGATGTACTCTCGGGTGTATTCCCGCATTTCCATCAACTCATCTCTAAGGCCGGAGAGGTTGTCAATATTTGAACCACGGTCATCAAAATCTTCCCCTTGCTGTTCTACAGAAAAGGAAACCAAAACACCAAAAAAGACAATTAAAAACTCTACAAAACCTTTCTTTAAACGGTCGTAAAAATCGCGTACAGAAAATCGATCTCCAATGGTAAATAATTGAAGAAACCAATTCAATTCTTTTCTTTCGCTACCCTTTTCTTTACTCATTTAAATATAGTTGTCGCAAAGGAATTAATCCTTTTCGCTCTCTAAATATACAAAAGACTTTTGTACATCAAAGATATCTTCTATCAGACCGATTAAAAACTGTTCAAAATCTTGTAAAAATGCAGGATCTATTTGTTGTTGATTTTTTGATTTTGGAAGGTCCTTTCTGATTACAGCTAAAACATTTGCCAGGGGAGTTTTCAATGAAATTATTCCCGTCTCAAAGACAGTATCCATTGGATAGTGAACTTGTTGAGACCAGGCATATAAGAGTACTTGAAAAAGTGGCTGGCGTTTATATTCTCCCACGAAATCTTCCCAACCGTTCCAATATAACTTTGCTTTATCAATGACACCAGTCTTATAATCAATGAAGCGTAAAACACCGTTAAAACGATCAATTCGGTCGATTGTACCAACAATCTTTACGGGAATACTATGTGACGAAATGGAAAGGTCAACGGTAAACTTCTTTTCAACTTCCAAAATTATCAAATGTTCACCCTTCTTAACCAATTGCATTTCTTGGGTTAAAAACGCTTTAAGAGAACGCTCATAGGCCGCCAGTATCAAATGATTCTCTCCTGTTGGCTTATCGGTCTGAGGATATACTTTTTTATAAAAAGATAAAAGTACCGAATGAAGTTTGGCTAACATTTCATCATAAAAAACAAGCTGCATGGGCTTCCCAACAAAAGGAGTATAAAGCTCTTCCAAAGTTTCATGAATAATATTCCCCCGTTGAAAATGAGACAAAACTTTTTCTGTTTCAATGGGCGGTCTTATGCCCAAAACATAGCGCAAATAAAAATCCATTGGATTGACTAAATAACTACTCAATGAGGTTGGGGAAAATCCTTTAATAGCTACTTCTTTGATTTGGGTTAAAATGGCTTTGTTCTTTTTAATCTCCTGCGGCGGATTCTCTTGAACAACAATATTTCTCGATGCCTGATGATCACTAAAAGTATGCTCTGGAAGTTTTGTCAATTCCAATTGACGAATAAACCTACTTTTTTCACCAGCATTGAGACCTTCACTTGTTGCGTTGTACAATAAATGAATGTTTTTTGCTCGTTGTATAATGCGGTAAAAATGGTAAGTATAAATCGCGTCATTGTCTAAAAAAGTGGGGAGGCCAAAATGTTTTTTTAGAGCAAAAGGGAAAAAGCTTTGATCGTTTTTTCCCACTGGCAAAATACCTTCATTTACATTGGTAATGATGATGGTTTCAAAATCCAACACACGGGTTTCTAGCATTCCCATCAGTTGCAAACCTTGAACAGGGTCTCCTTTAAAATCGATGGTTTGTAATTGTATCCCTTCTTTCAATAAAAACATAACTGCTGGAATTGAAACAACAACTGATTCGGTTTGAAGTTGCACCTTGGTAAGAAGAATCAATTTTCGCAATCCAAGAAGTGTTGCCTGGCTAAGCTCTGTTGATTGCTGCGCAGAAAAGATTTTTAGCAAGTGGTCTATTAAAGCTAAGCTTTGATCTAGGAGAACAAATGCATCCTTTGGCACAGTAATTAATGCCTCTCCTAAAGGTTTTTTAACAAAGGATCTAAGTGACTTAAATGCTGTCCTTGCGGAATATTGCCGCTCTAATAACACTAATTTTTCTTTATTCGTATCACTCTCTTTAAATAGCTGTCTCCGAATGGGGGGATAATTTAATACACCTAATAATTGTTTTCGTTCGAACCCCTCTTCATTGTATGAGGAATGTAGGGTCAAAAAATCAATGAAAAAATGCGTTATGGGTAACTGAGCAATAGGATACCCCATAGTAACATTCCAATGGCGTTGAGTCAAGGGCAAATGTGATAATACGGGGAGTAACATGGATTCATCTCCTAAAATTATCGCCGTCGAATTGGGAGATGAAGAAGATTCTTCAAGTAACCGTCCAACATATTGTGCTTGTTCTATACTGCCAGAAAAACCTACAGCTTTTATATTTTTTGAAGTACTAAAAAAAGTTGAATTAAACGAACTTGGGTGTTTTCGATAGTGGGTCCATTCGTTTTGATATTTCCGAATAAATCGAGAAGACGCATGAATTGGGTTTTCATAAAGAGTCTTGTCCAGATCCCACAAGATCTCACCTTTCCCACTGGTTAAAAACTCTTGGAATATATATTCTTCAGATATATTCAAGGCGTTAAAGCCAACAAAATAATGTTGCTTTTGGGTTTGGTCCATATAGATTTGGAGAGAATCTAGGGCTTCTCTATACAGCATACCCATGGTTCCCCATTGTTTCTCCACCAGCTTATTCTTGAATTCATCGTATATGCTTGGTAAAGCTACCCAAAAGGTCTCATCAAAAGAGAATGTCTCCTCTTGATCGTTGAGTGATTCGAGGGCATAATAGTCACCAACATTGGCGAGAATTGTCGCTGGATCGACTTGATAAGCATCAATGTCATTGAAATCTTTAAGTAAACGAGAAGCCCATTGCAAGTAATCCTCAAAGCTGTCTTGTTTCTCCTTGTCAACACACTGCTGATAAGCAGTATATAGGGTAAATACTTGCTGTATTTGAGGTGCTTTCTTGAGTTGAGATAGGTTACCAACAAATTCTTCAATACTGAAAATTTGAGGAGAAAATTGAGGAGAATCTATTTGTTGAAGAAAATGATTCGTTAGAAAAACTTTTGCTCGCTTACTGGGTAGCACAACAATAACATCTGATAGAGATTGGTGTTTGGACTGAATGGTTTTTACGACTTCGGCTAAAAAAGGAATCACTATTCGAATTTTTAATTAAAGTAATACCTATTTATGGAATGGACGAATATGAGCAAAAAAAAATGCCTTGTAAAACAAGGCATTTTTTATTCAGTGAATAAAAGATTATTCTTTCCCTACGGAAAACTGTACTCTTCTATTTATTTTTCTTCCTTTGGCAGTATCGTTGTTACCAATTGGTTTATCTTCTCCAAATGATGCCGTAGAAAGGCGACTTGCGTCAGCTCCAGCAGCTACTAATGCATTGTATACAGAGGTAGCACGAGATTCAGATAGTTTAAGATTATATCCTGAACTTCCATCACTTGAAGCGTGTCCTTCAACAACAAATGCTGCCGTTGGGTAGCTTTCTAAAATTCCTTTTATTTTTTCAATAACTTTGGCGGAGTCTGCTCCAACTATCTCAGCACTTTCGGCTTTGAAGCGGATCATTGTTCCTTCAGTATTCAATGTTTCTATAACATCTTGCGGTAATTCTGGACAACCGTTGTTAGCGGCAATACCGGCTAATTCAGGACAAGAGTCATCTTTATCAGCAATCCCGTCACCGTCACTATCTGGCCAAGGACATCCATTGTTAGCGGCAGCGCCTGCTTCTTCTGGACATGCATCATCTTTATCGCTAATACCATCACCATCAGTATCGGGACAACCACCCATTTGAGCAGTACCCGCACGGTTTGGACATGCATCTTCTATATCAGAAAGACCATCGCCGTCAGAATCAGGGCAACCGTTCATTTCAGCAGAACCAGCTCTATTTGGGCAGGCATCATCTTTATCTGTAATTCCATCACCGTCAGAATCTGGACATCCTCCAAACTCTTCTAGACCAGCAACTTCTGGACAAGCATCATTTTTGTCATATACACCATCTCCATCTGTGTCAACTCCACCATATTTGAAGTTTACACCTAGATAATGTTGAAAATTTGTCAAGCCTGTTTCTGACTCAACGCTGTGGTTGTAGTTAGCTTGATATGAAATACCTAAGTTGTCATTTTTCCAATAAACCAATCCACCACCTACAGTGAACCCGAAATATTGCTCATCACCTAGCCAGTTGTAGTTAGCTCCTACTTCTGTAAAAGGCTCCCATGTAGAACTCTTCTTTGCAAGAGAGTTGCGCACAACTAGATTCAATGAAGCAAAATTTGTTGTATTGATTGATGTATCACCAAGTTTTGATAACTGATTGAAACTAAATCTACTTGAGAGAGAGAATCCATCAGTAATGTATCTTGATACACCCAGCGTAGATAGTGAAGATACATTCCAGTGGTTGGTGTTGTAAAATTCACTAAACCATTTACCAGTCTCTGCCCCAAATTGGTTGGGTACGGCATTGGTTGGATAACTGTCCACAGCATTAATACCAAATGTAACGACCCAAGGGTTGTTCTCATCTTGTGCTTGTGCTACAGAGGTAACAACAAGAAGTAGGATAAAAAATAAATCTTTGATTAATTTTTTCATGGTTAATATTTATTATATTCCTCAAAAATAATAGTTAAAGTCGAGTTAACAAAGGAATTTAAAGGGTTTATCTCTATTTTTTGACCTCACAAGCTTCTAGGACATCCATTTGACTTTCCATTGTTTTTGACAAATAGATCAAATAGCCCGTTGTTGCTTTCCCTGTTACTTGATTTACCGCTTCACAATAGCCTTTAATTTGGGTGAAATGCTCCTGTTTTTGTACTCCTGTTTTGTAATCCAGCACAACAGCCTCTTGTTCATTGATTACGATACGATCTGGACGGAGAATTTGTGCCTGATTTAATAATATTGTTTGCTCATTTAAAACGGAGTATTTTTTTGAAAAATAGGTGGATAATTTGGGGTGTTCGACTATCTTTTTAAACATCTTGGCGTATAATAGCATGTCCTCTTTGGAGAAATCGCCACGGTGGTATCCATCTTTCAATACAGTGTCAACATCTTCAGCATAATCAATTTGTGCAAACAACGCATGAATAAGTAGACCAAAATCTTTGGCCTCATCTCCATCCTTACTCTGTTCTAATTGCCAAATTAAACGATCTTCATAAGGATGTTTTGACACTGGTTCAATTGTTGCTTTTGGGGATAAAAAAGCAGCGGTAGAGGGTTGTTGAATCTGTGGCTTTTCGCCCCAGCTAAATGAATTATACTCTCTAGAGCTGTCCTGCTGTAGAAGAAATTCTTTCAAAAATCCAGCATATGAAATTGTTCCCTTTTTAGGCTCTTTCGTTACAATATACAATTGATCTACAGCCCGTGTTGTTGCCACGTAAAATGTATTCCAAGCATCTATCTCCTCTTCCCGACGAATGCGCTGAAAACAGGCTTCACCTGTTTTTCCATAGTGCTCCAAGCGTTTGGAAAGATTGATCCAAGCCAATGGAAATTGTTCCCCAAAAAAAGAGGTGGTATCCAACCATATTTTACGCTGGTGGTTTGGATGTATGGGTTCGTCAGCATAAGGAAAAAAGACAACGGGAAATTCTAAGCCCTTGGCTTGATGAATTGTCAATACCCTGACACCATGACTGGCGTCGGCCATAGGCAAGGCTTTAAATTGCCCTTCTTTTTCCCAAAAATCAACAAAGGCCTGTGGGCTTGAATTTTCATTTTGACAAAAATTAAACAGCAAGTCCAAAAAACTTTGCACAAAAGGCTCATTTGTTTGAAGGTTTGGAAAAACAAAACACAACTGTTCTACTACATCATAAAGAGAATACAATTCAAAGCGCTTTAAGTCAAATTCAATCCCTTCTTCTTTCCATAGTTTTGCAATGGGCTGTTCCATTTTTTGCGTCACAAAATCGTGTTGATCCATTGCCCTTTGTTTACTTGTATACAAGAAATCTAGGTGATCTTTTTTAAACATCAAATGAGTAGGTTTGACATGCATATAAATCACCGTAAGGAGGAATTGAACCAAGGGTGATTTCCCAATAACAAGTGAATCAGAAGAAATTACAGGTAAATTATTTGAAGAGAGTAATTGGGCTAGCTGCTCTGCTTGCTTCCTCTTTCTGACCAAAACAGCCATCTCACCGTATAGAGTTCCTTCTCGATGACAGCTTTGAATTAATTCAAGCACTTTGTTAGCATAGCCCGTTTTGTCCTTTTCAATTTCTTCAGCGTTCAAAATATCAATTTGGACATAGCCTCCGGCTTTATTATTTGTTTTTTGTTGAGCACTTGCCCCAAAAATAAGCTTGTTCTCTGTGTAGGTTAAATAACCTTCCAAAAAGGCATAGAGAGCGTTATTGAAGTTGATGATATCTGTAGTACTTCTGTAGTTGGTTGCCAGAGAAACTATTTCTTTTTTAATTGGAAAAGGCTCATCGTCCCCCAATAGTCCCACAAACTGATCAACATCTCCTCCCCTCCAACGATAAATCGATTGTTTTGGATCCCCAACCAACAATAGCTCTCCGCTTTTCCCATTTACATCTTGACTAACAAGAGCATTTTCAATAAGAGGGATTAAGTTCTTCCATTGTAATTTTGAGGTGTCTTGAAATTCATCTAGAAAATAATACCGATAATTCTCCCCCAACCGTTCGTAAATAAAAGAAACTGGATGAGTTAAAATTTCCTTGGCAATTCGTTCATTGAAGGTTGAAAGCAAGACAGTATTCTCTTCTTTTTGCTTGAATTCTAACTGCTTTGCTAGCCGTGCTAAGAGCCGCAAGGGAACCCATTGCTTTTTGATGTCGTTCGTCAATAGAAAAACATAATAATTTTCTAATGCTTCTTCATAATCAGACAGAAGACCCGGCAACAATTGTTCTATTAGTTGCTTTTTATCCTCATCAATTTTTGAAGGGTAGATCCCTTTCCCTTCCTGTAAGTTTTGATGAAATTTGCCGCTGTCCAAACCGTCAAAATCTCCTTTTGATAATTTTAAAAAACGATTGTAAAGCGTGCCATAAGAAAAATCTTCTGCGGAAAGTCCATTAGCATTTAATTGATCAATGACTTTTTTTCCTTTCTTTACTAGGGTCTGTTTTAATGCTTTATTCTTATGGACAATATATTGTTGTTGCGCTTTTTTTTGCGATTCACTCAAAGCAGCAATGGCTTTTATCTCTTGACGATCGTTTTCATTTAAAAGAAGTTTCGCTGCGAGGAATAAACTTTGTTTGATGTCCCAACTCGTCCCTTCATCTTCCATTTTATCGTAGGTGTAATTCTCTAAAATTTGAGTAATTTCTTCCTCTTCACCAACACTATTTAAGAGAGAATCAACAGTTTCTTGAAGCATTACATCGACCTGAAGAGCCACATTAAAATTATACGACAAACCCAAGTCTTTGGCGAAGGAACGGATGACACGGTGGGTGAAACTGTCTATCGTAATGACATCAAATGCAGCATAATCATGTAAGATGGCATGCATGGCGTGTCGCGAACGCTTCATCAATACAGCAGAATCCACGTTCAAACTGTTCATTATATTGACAGCCATGGGATCGTTGGACAAGCTCTTTTCTGATGTAGCAAATGCGTGCAACTGTTTTAAAATTCTGAATTTCATTTCAAACACTGCTTTATTGGTAAAAGTCAATGCCAACATACGATGAAAACCATCGCCATATTGCCCTCCTAACAAGGTTTCCAAATACTTTTGAACCAATAAAAAAGTCTTCCCAGAGCCTGCAGATGCATTGTAAATATGAAAAGAAGGTGAAATGTGCTGAATTTCCATGATGCATTAAATGTAATTAATCTTTAGATTTGTAGACTAATGATTAAAAAATAAAGATATGGCTTTTGAATTACCACAACTACCTTATGCTTATGATGCCCTCGAACCGCATATTGATGCTCGAACGATGGAAATTCATCATGGAAAACACCACAATGGTTACACAACTAATTTAAACAATGCAATTGCAGGAACTGAATTAGAAGGAAAATCCATTGAAGAAATCTTAACAACGCTTGATCTAGACAATGGAGCAGTAAGAAACAATGGAGGAGGGTTTTTCAATCACTCCCTTTTCTGGTCTACAATGGGCGCAAATGCAGGCGGTGCAACAACAGGAGCATTGGCTGAAGCAATTGACACGGCTTTTGGATCGTTTGAGGCGTTTAAAGAAACTTTTAGCAAAGCCGCAGCAACTCGCTTTGGTTCTGGATGGGCCTGGCTTTGTGTCCACAAAGGAGGTAAACTAGAGGTTTGCTCTACCCCAAATCAAGACAATCCACTAATGCCTGGGATTGGTTGCGGTGGTTACCCAATACTCGGCTTAGATGTTTGGGAACACGCTTATTACCTAAATTACCAAAACCGTCGTCCAGATTATATCAATGCATTCTTTAATGTAGTTGACTGGGAGGCTGTGAGTGCTTTATATGCAGCTCAATTGTAAAACGTTACGTTCGTTTTTGAAAAAGTGAAGAGGACCTAGTGTCCTCTTTTTCTTTGGGCTAAATGGATATAAAATAAAAAAGGAGGAATAAATTCCTCCTTTTTTGCCCCAAATCTTACCATGAACTTAACCTACTTATGTTCTGGTGATGTAAAGATGCCTTTTCTGGTAATAGTTTAATTAAAAAATCGATTAAATACATTATTTAACGATTAAGTGCTAATATGCGCGTTCAGATTTGCCTTCATAGTAATTCATAAATGCCCGATTAACTACACGATTCCCTCCAGGAGTTGGGTAATCTCCACTAAAATACCAATCGCCCTTATGATCGGGACAGGCTTGATGCAGACCCTCTATTGTTTGGAAAATTATTTTTACTGGACACTCAATGGATGAATGGGTTAATAATTGCGCTATTTTATTGGACACCTCTAATTGTGCAAAAGGAGCGTACAATGCTTTAACATGGTTTTCGGCTTCAGCGGTCTCATTTGCGACACTGTCTTGACAATTGGCATAAATAGTATCTAGGGTTGTTGCTAGAGTCCCATTTTCTTCATGCAGGGCAATTGCAGCTTGAAAAGCGATAAAATCTTCTAGTTTTGCCATATCAATTCCATAACAATCGGGGTAGCGAATCTGAGGAGCACTGGAGACGACCACAATTTGTTTTGGAGACAATCTATTGAGCATGGTCAAAATACTCTTTCGAAGCGTTGTTCCCCGTACAATACTGTCGTCAACGATCACTAAATTGTCCGATGGTTTAACCACGCCATAGGTAATGTCATAGACATGAGCGACTAAATCGTCACGGCTACTGTCGGCTGTAATAAATGTGCGAAGTTTGGCATCCTTAATGGCGATCTTTTCAATCCTTGGACTTAGGTTCAACAGTGCCTTTAGGCGCTTTTTATCCATTTGATCACTTTCAATTTCTTTGGTGATTTGAGTTTGCAAATGCTTCTGCGCTGCACCCACCAAACCATAAAAAGAGGTTTCGGCTGTATTGGGGATATAGGAAAAGACCGTGTTTTTAAGATCATGTGAGATCGCCTCCAAGACCTGAGGAAAGAGTTGGTCACCTAAATTTTTGCGTTCAGTATAGATAGATGCATCACTTCCTCTTGAAAAGTAAATACGTTCAAAAGAACAGGATTTTTTTTCTAAAGGCCTGAGAACTGGCTCAATAGAAACTTTACCGGACTTTTTTACAATAATGGCATGGCCAGGGTCCAATTCTTTAATGCTTTCTATGGGTACATTAAAAACGGTTTGTATGACCGGCCGCTCTGAGGCTATAACAACCATTTCGTCGTTTTCACAATAAAATGCTGGACGAATCCCAGCAGGATCGCGAAGAACAAAGGAATCTCCATGTCCAAGCATACCCGCCATGGCATAGCCACCATCCCAGTTTTTTGCCGCTTTGCGTAAAATCTTTGCAAGATTTAAACGCTCCGCAATTTGAGGAGAGGCTTCAAATTTATTAAAACCCTCTTTTTTAAGCCTTTTGTAGATTTTAGCAACCGCATCATCTAAAAAATGACCTATTTTTTCCATTACAGTAATGGTATCTGCCCTTTCCTTTGGGTGCTGACCAAGACTAACCAAGTTTTCAAATAATTCATTGACATTGGTCATATTGAAATTACCTGCAACAATTAAGTTCCGATGCATCCAATTGTTTTGCCGCAGAAAGGGATGTACACTTTCAATGCTATTTTTTCCAAAAGTTCCATAACGAACATGACCTAACATCAACTCCCCTAAATAAGGAACTTCATGCTTCAATTGCTCAGCATCTTTGAGCAATGCTGGCTTTTCTTCAATCACCTCTTGAATTCGTTCACTAATTTGATTGAACACATCTTGTATGGGCTGCTGTTCACATGAACGGATACGACTAATATATCTTTCCCCTTGATTCATGTCAAATTTAATGCTTGCAAAACCTGCACCGTCTTGGCCACGGTTATGCTGCTTTTCCATCATCAAATACATTTTGTTGATACCATACAGTGCTGTACCGTACTTTTCTTGGTAATAGGCCAATGGCTTTTTTAAACGGATGAGGGCAATTCCACATTCATGCTTTATAGCATCACTCATAAGTTCAACGTTTTATCGTTCCAATTAAAATGCGTTAATGCTCTAAAATCAAGTATCCGTTTTTCTAATTCAGTGTTTTGCACTTTCTCAATTGCTTCTACACCAAAGGCTTCTACCGTAAAGGAAGCAAAAACAGATCCAACAACTAAGGCTTGTTTTAAGCTGTCGAAATCAATGGAATCAACTTGGGTTAAAAACCCTGCCAATCCACCAGCAAAGCTATCTCCAGCTCCAGTTGGATCAACCACCTGATCGATTGGAAAGGCAGAGGCGATAAACACTTTTCCTTCTCCATAGAGCTGTGCTCCATGTTCTCCTTTTTTAATGATTACGTATTTCGGACCCATGGCTTGGATTTTTGCTGCCGCTTTGGTCAAGGAATATTCTCCTGTAAGCAATTGAGCTTCTTCGTCATTAATGGAAATTAAATCGACCATTGCTATGACTTCGTCCAATTCTTCACGAAAGTGTTCCATCCAGAAATTCATGGAATCTAACAAAACAAAACGCTTGCTTGAATCCAATTGCTCTATAGCCATTTTCTGCACCGAGGGGTGCAAATTTCCAATCACAACAACCTGACTATCTTTGAAGGTTTCAGGAACTTTAGGTGTAAAATTTTCCAGCACATTCAATTGAGTGTCTAGGGTAGTTCGAGTGTTCATGTCGTCGTGGTATCTCCCTCGCCAAAAGAAGGTTTTCCCACCAGCGACCTTTTCTACTCCGGTTGCATCAATGCCTAAGTTGGTTAATTTTTCTAAATCTGTAGTTGCAAAATCGTCACCTATCACTGATACTAATCCGCAGTTGATTGAAAATTTTGTTGAAGCCAAGGCGATGTAGGTAGCCGCTCCGCCCAAAATGCGATCTACCTTGTTGAAAGGTGTCTCAATGGCGTCATAGGCCATGGTACCTACAACCAGTAATTTTTTATTCATATACAAAAATAAGCTTCTTTTGTTACCCTCGAAAACAATTTGCAATTGCTTTTTACTTTTTTTGCACAGACTGTTCATAATAGTGATCGTGCTCGATCGCCATATTCTTTGCAGCCTCGACTGCTAAATGATCACAGCGTTCATTTTGCGGATGATCGTTGTGTCCTTTTACCCACTGAAAACGTACGTTATGCTGGGCATATATCGCCAAAAATCGTTTCCACAAATCAGGATTTTTCTTCCCTTTGAATTGCTTTTTCACCCATCCAAACACCCATTTTTTGTCGATAGCTTCAATCACATACTTGGAATCTGAAAAGACCAACACATCCATGGGGTGTTGTTTTAACTTCTCTAAGGCTTCAATAACCGCCAGTAGTTCCATTCGGTTATTGGTGGTGTATTTAAAACCTCTTGAAAATTCTTTGATGTAATTTTTTCCCACCCACTCAATAATGATCCCATAGCCACCAGGACCTGGATTCCCCAAAGCAGAACCATCGGTATAAATATGAATGCTTGCCATTAAGCCAATTGTTTTTCAATTATTAAAGGGAAATACTTGTATTCTAGGGACTGTACTTTTTTTGCAATTTGTGCAGGGGTATCTTGAGGAAGAAGGGGGACAGTGGCCTGAAAAATAACAGCGCCCTCGTCATATTGCTCATTCACAAAATGAATGGTTATTCCTGACTCTGTCTCTTTTGCTTGTTTAACGGCAGTGTGGACATGCATACCATACATGCCTTTACCTCCATATTTTGGTAATAATGCGGGATGAATATTGATGATTTTATTGGTAAAATTTGCAATCAATTCCACTGGAATTTTACGCAAATAGCCCGCCAAGACAATTAAATCTGGGGAATGAGTTAGACAATAGTCCAATAAAAAATTTGGAGAAGAGGCATCAAACCAATGACAGGGCGTGTCGAGCGCTTGCGAGCGTTGAAAAACTCCTGCATCTTTCTTGTTGCATAAAACACTATGAACGCTTGTGGAGGGCTGTTTTTGAAAATATCGGATGATGTTTTCGGCATTTGTTCCTCCGCCTGAAGCTAAAATGATGATTTTTTTTGTCATAAACTGAAAGTCAAAATTAGGCTAAAATCCCTTAAAATAAAAGATCTCTACGTGATTTAAACAATAAGCTTGTTGTAAAAAAAAGCATTTTAACTTCTTTAAAACAGTCTAAGCTATAAAGTTTTTATATTTTTGCATGCGAACAAAACTAAAACCATTTGTATTATGTCTGACATTGCATCAAGAGTTAAAGCTATAATTGTAGATAAATTAGGCGTTGACGAAAACGAAGTTGTAACAGAAGCAAGTTTCACCAACGATCTTGGAGCTGACTCCCTAGATACGGTAGAACTTATCATGGAGTTTGAAAAAGAATTCGATATCCAAATCCCAGATGACCAAGCAGAAAACATTGCAACTGTAGGTCAAGCTATCCAATATATAGAACAAGCCAACTAATCTTTGGTAAAATGAGTCCAAGACGTGTAGTTGTTACCGGATTGGGAGCATTAACTCCTATCGGAAATTCAGTCCCTGCCTATTGGGAGGGACTTATTTCTGGGACAAGTGGAGCTGCCCCTATCACCTATTTTGACCCCACAGATTTTAAAACGCAATTTGCCTGCGAACTTAAAGGATTCAATGCCTTAGATCATTTTGACCGCAAAGAAGCACGAAAACAAGATCGTTTTTCTCAGTACGCCATTGTTTCTTCTGATGAAGCTATTAGAGATGCTGGACTGACGGACGATAATGTTGATCACGATAGGGTTGGTGTTATTTGGGGTGCAGGAATTGGTGGCCTTGAAACATTTCAAAATGAAATGCTCAACTTTGCCGACAACGGCCGCAAACCGCGTTTTAATCCTTTTTTTATTCCAAAATTAATTGCAGATATAGCACCGGGAATGATTTCCATCAAGCATGGTTATCGCGGACCTAATTTTGCAACGGTCTCTGCCTGTGCTTCTTCTTCCAATGCTTTAATTGACGCACTCAATTATATTCGATTGAACCATGCTGACATAATAATTGCTGGTGGATCTGAAGCCGGTGTAACCTTTGCTGGAATTGGAGGATTTAATGCAATGCATGCTCTTTCTACTCGAAATGATGATCCAGCGTCTGCCTCGCGTCCTTTTGACAAAGACAGAGATGGTTTTGTCTTAGGAGAAGGTGCTGGAGCCCTGGTATTGGAAGAATATGAACACGCAAAAGCACGAGGAGCAAAAATATATTGTGAATTAGCTGGAGGGGGGTTGTCTGCCGATGCTCATCACATGACCGCTCCACACCCAGAGGGTATTGGCGCAAGAAATGTAATGCTGAACTGTTTACGAGATGCACAACTTTCCCCTGAAGACGTAGATGCAATCAATATGCATGGTACATCTACTCCATTGGGCGATATTGCCGAATCAAAAGCCATTCTTGATGTTTTTGGAGAACATGCTTATTCCATAAATATCAATTCTACCAAGTCCATGACGGGACATTTACTTGGTGCAGCAGGTGCAATAGAGGCTATAGCTTCAATACTTGCCATTAAGGAAAAAATTGTTCCTCCCACAATCAATCATCAAACAGCGGATGAAAACATCGATCCTCGCTTGAATTTCACCTTTGGGAAAGCGCAGAAAAGAGATGTTAAAGTAGCCTTATCCAACACCTTTGGATTTGGTGGGCACAATGCTTGTGTTGTGTTCAAAGAAATTGAGTAAATTGCTGTGTGCAATTTTTCTCAAAAATTTGGTCAAAAGGGACCGCTAATCCAGAACTAGAGGCGAAACTCAAAAGCATTTTAGGCTTTGCGCCAAAAAATAAATCCCTCTACCAAACTGCTTTCACACACCGATCTGTCAATATTAAAAATGACAAAGGCTTGCTCATCAATTTTGAACGATTGGAATTTTTAGGCGACTCTGTCATTGATACTGTTGTAGCAAATCATTTGTATGAAAAACTCGCACAAGACAATGAAGGTGAACTTACTCGCATGAAATCAAAAATTGTGAGTCGCGAAAAACTAAATTTTATTGGAAAAGAGCTTGAATTATTGGATCATCTAGTCTGCACAGGAAATAAGGATAATTTTGGAGATGATATCTACGGAAACATCCTAGAAGCCCTTGTTGGCGCAGTATTTATTGAAAAAGGGTATGAGAAGTGTAAAAAAATAGTGTTTAAACTCATATTGGATCCTCATATTACTTTAAATGAAGTAAAAAAAGAAATTATTTCCTACAAAAGTGTATTGATTGAATGGGGACAAAAAGAAAAGAAAATCATTCTCTTTAATACTGAAAAAGAAGAAAGTAAAGACACGACCATCAATTATCAGTGTAAATTGATTGTGGATGACAAACAACTCTTAAAAGTACGTGGTAGTTCAAAAAAGAAAGCAGAAGAAAAAGCTGCAAAACGTGCATTTAATATTTTAAGAATCGGTCGTTAAATCTCATTGAAGCACCTTATTTTCTAATAAAGTTGTATTTTCGCATTGAATTTAACAACATCTTTGATGTTATAAAAAATGCTTCAAAAACGCTTTTTTTTGGATAATGAAATCGAAGACAATGTTGTTTTTGATTTGGTGGCCATACACAGTCCTGTTGAAGATTTTTTTTTGGCCTTCAAATTAAATGAAGTTCTAAATTCACTCCTATTTAAAGTGATTGAAGAACGTGATGCAAAAGACAGCACGCCATTTTTTAATCGTTTTGTTTGGGATCAACATTCAACAGATTTTGTCTGGGAGTTGATTGCTAACCACTTTTTTTATCAAGAAAAAGAAGAACAGCTGTTTCAATTATTTCCTGCAACTATTGAAAAGAAAAGTACTTTAATTAAGGATTTACCAAAGGTCGATTATTTTTTAAAGACTCCAGAAAACAGTTTAACAGCATCGTGCCTTTCAACCATTCAAACGATCAATGAGGTAGAAATGGCCTACAAAATAACAGACCCAAAAGTAAAATTGAATCCAAACTTAATTTTTGACTAATGCCGCAAGAAAAGAAAACTAAAATAGTAGCCACATTAGGCCCAGCATCCTCGAGTAAAGAGATTATCGAAAAAATGATCCTGGCTGGTGTCAATGTGTTCCGCATAAATTTCTCACATGCCGATCATGCGGATGTAGCTGAACGTATCCAAATAATTCGTGATTTAAGCGAAAAGCTTAAAACCTATACCTCCATTCTGGGAGATCTTCAGGGACCAAAATTAAGGGTTGGTGTAATTGAAGAAGGTACAGAGGTTGCTCCGGGAGACATGGTAGATTTTATTACTACCGAACCCTTTATTGGAAATGCAAAACAGGCCTATATGACCTACCAACAATTTCCAAAAGACGTTACTCCTGGAGAAAAAATATTATTGGATGATGGGAAACTAATCTTTGAAGTTGTGGCTACCGATAAGCAAGAAAAGGTGACCGCAAAAGTAATTCAAGGTGGCCCTTTTAAATCAAAGAAAGGTGTTAATCTCCCCAATACGAATGTTTCACTACCAGCATTGACTGAAAAAGATGTCGAGGATGCTATTTTCGCCATTCAGCAAAAAGTAGATTGGATTGCTCTTTCATTTGTTCGTAACAGCGATGATTTGATATCACTCAAAAATTTGATCGATGAATACAGTGAGCACAAAATTCCAATCATCTCTAAAATTGAAAAACCTGAAGCGCTAGAAAACATTGACAAGATTATTGCCTATTCGGACGGAATCATGGTTGCTCGAGGAGATTTAGGTGTTGAAGTTCCTGCTGCTGAAGTTCCTCTCATCCAAAAACAACTGGTGAATCGAGCTAAAAAAGCACGTATCCCTGTGATCATTGCGACTCAAATGATGGAAACCATGATCGACAGTCTTACTGCAACCCGCGCAGAAGTAAATGATGTGGCTAATTCTGTAATGGACGGAGCCGATGCCGTGATGCTATCTGGTGAAACTTCGGTTGGTAAATACCCTGTTGAAGTCATCGAAACAATGACCTCTATTCTTAAAAGTGTTGAAAATTCATCGCTTATTAGAGTACCTCAGGCACCCCCATCGATTCGTACCAACCGCTTTATTACAAAATCAATTTGCTATCATGCGGCAAGTATTGCCAATGAAATTAATGCTGCAGCAATTTGTACACTAACCAATAGTGGTTATACTGCATTTCAAATTTCGGCTTGGCGTCCAAAGGCACATGTATTGGTTTTTACCTCCAATAAAATAATCCTCACACAACTGAATTTACTGTGGGGAGTTAAAGCATTTTATTACGATAAATTTGAAAGCACCGACAGAACTGTTGAACAGGTAAATGCTATTGCAGAAGAAAACGGATGGGTCAAAAAAGGAGAGATGCTGATCAACCTAGCCGCAATGCCTGTAATTGACAAAGGGATGGTCAATACGCTACGAATTTCACAAATCTAAAACGGGATTTCCAGCTGTACCTGAAGTTTGGGCTTAGGCGCTTTTGAAGACTTACTCTTCTTGTCTTCTGTATTGAGGTTTGAAATGCTTACCCCTATCAGACGGACAGAATTCTGAAGCTTTTCTTGATACAATAACTGCAGAGCATGTTCAATAATCATGCTTTTATCTGAAATAAAAAAAGGCAAGGTTTTACTTCTTGTTTGGATGACGAAATCGCTGTATTTAATTTTCAGTGTTATTGTCTTACCAGAGGCTTTATTTCGGTTGATCCTCTTTTCTAGCTCGTCTGCTACGGCTTTTATCTTTTCTTCTAAAAAGAGTTCACTGCTAAGATTCTCCTTAAACGTGCGCTCGGCTCCCATAGATTTGGGAATACGCGATGCTTTTACTGGACTCGTATGGATACCGCGAACTGCGTTGTAGTAGTAGGCTCCAGCTTTACCAAAATGCTGTGTTAAAAAGTCCACTGATTTTTCTTTTAACTCCTTTCCAGTAAAAATGCCCAAGGCATACATTTTCTTAGTCGTTACTTTCCCAATTCCGTGGTATTTACGCACATCTAACCCTTCCAAGAAATCAAGTACTTCCTCTGGCGGAACAGTTTTCTGTCCATTGGGTTTATTGTAGTCACTGGCAATTTTAGCCACCAATTTATTCACTGAAATTCCTGCTGAAGCTGTTAGTCCAGTGGTCTCAAAAATTTCCGCACGAATCTTTTCTGCCATTTTGGTCGCAGAAAAAAGGTGAAGTTTATTTTCGGTGACATCCAAATAGGCTTCATCCAAAGACAAAGGCTCTACCAAATCTGTATATCGATGAAAAATGTGGTTTATTTGTTGGGAAACTTCTTTGTAGCGTTCAAAGCGCGGTTTAACAAAAATTAGGTGAGGGCAATTCCGCTGAGCGATTATACCACTCATTGCACTTCGAACACCGTATTTCCGGGCCTCATAGCTGGCCGCAGCAACAACACCCCGCGAGCCTCCGCCACCAACCGCTATGGGTTTATTGCGTAAAGAAGGGTCGTCCAATTGTTCTACTGAAGCATAAAATGCATCCATGTCCACATGAATGATTTTCCGAGAAGCTAATGCTGCGTCCATTGGTTAAAAATACATATCTTCAGCTATTAGAAAAAACTTCTTTATGATTGAAATTGAACGAAAATTTCTGGTCAAGTCTAATGAATTTATACGTTTAGCTAGCTCAAAGCTATTTATTCAACAGGGATATCTATCCACAGACCCTCATAGAACCGTTCGTGTTCGCATTAGAGACAAGCAGGCTTTTTTAACCATAAAAGGAATTTCTAATGCAAGTGGAATGAGTCGTTTTGAATGGGAAAAAGAAATTCCATTTAACGAAGGGAAAGCATTAATGACATTATGTTTACCAACAATAATTGAAAAAACAAGGTATCTGGTTTCACAGGGGGAATTATACTTTGAGGTAGACGTGTTTGAAGGAGATCACAAGGGACTTGTACTCGCAGAAATAGAAATGCCCAGCGAGACTGTTAAAATAAATTTACCCCCGTGGATTGGAAAAGAAGTAACTGGACAAAAAGCCTATTATAATAGCTATTTATCCTCTAAAGAATTAAAGAAATCTTGATAAGTTAGATTGTGAATTTTTAGAATTTTATAGAGACTTTTAAGGGTACAATTTGTGCCTTTTTCCATCTTCCAGTATTGAATACGGCTTAAATTATTTTCCCATGCAAAAACTTCATAACTCTTATATCCAGCATTGATTCTCAAGGTTTTGATTCGTTCTCCAATGAGATGAATAATTGTTTTAAATTCTTCAAGTTGATCCTCTGACATAATGGGCTGTCTTACTTTTGGGAAATAACAAAGTACCATATAATGCAGCGTAATATTTACCTAATTTAATATGTATATTTAAAAATATTAATAAAGAACTTTACAGACTTTCAAGGAATAAGAAGCGTACCATTTTTCTCTGCCCAATGTCTTAGCTTTAAGGTGTTGATTGTTTTGCTTCCATTTTTCAATTGACTCTAGGGAGTCCCAGTAGCTTATTGTGATACCAATCGTATCACGTGCATGATCCATTCCTAAAAAACCTGGTTGATCTTTTACTAATGTTTCCATCTTACTAGCCATTTCAGCATAATCAGAGGTAGAATTACTCAGGGTTGAAGTAAATATGACGGCAAAATAGGGCGGTTTAAGTTTATTCATTTTTGTATATCTTCACATCAAGGTGACCTGTTGCATCCATATGAGCACGATACATACCCGCGGTATTAAATTCCATGGCTACATTCCCTTGGGGATCCAAAACAATTACTCCTCCATCTCCTCCCAAGTCTTCGACTTTTTGAATTACCTGCTTGGATGCTGTGGCAATGTCAAGGCCTTTGTATTCCACAAGAGCAGCAATATCGTGTGCTACAACTGAACGAATAAAAAATTCTCCCCAACCCGTTGCAGAAACCCCACAGCTGGCATTGTTGGCATAAGTTCCAGCACCT
>CAJQKN010000037.1 GCA_905478905.1 uncultured Flavobacteriaceae bacterium
GGCTGCGGTGTTGATGCAGCACCATATTTTCGCATTTTCAACCCCATTGATCAAATCAAAAAATTCGATAAGCAACACCAATACATCCAAAAATGGGTTCCCGACTATCAGGAACTCAGCTATCCAACACCAATGGTAGATCATAAGTTTGCCCGAGAACGTTGTCTAACCACCTATAAATCGGCCTTGAATGCCTAAGGGAGTCGCTAAAGCGAATCTACCACAGAAGATCTGTCTTCGTTGTCAACGTCCATTCAGCTGGCGCAAAAAATGGGAACGCGACTGGGAAAATGTTAATTATTGTAGTAAAAAATGCAGAAACGAAAAGGGAAAGCCCTCGTCTGGCTAAGAAATGATTTACGAACCTCCGACCAACAGTCACTTTATTTGGCGACGAAAAATCATGAACAAATAATTGCTTATTATTCGTTTGACCCCGCGCAATATGCCTCCACAAAATGGGGGTTCAAAAAAACTGAGGGTTTCCGTGCTCAATTTTTGATTGAGACCATCACGGCACTTCAAAAGGATTTGGCTACTCACAACATCAGTTTAATCATTGAACAACTGTCACCGCATAGCGGACTTCCCGATTGGATCACAAAATTAGGCATTACGGATCTCTACTATCAAAAGGAATGGACCAGAGAAGAACAAGAGGAAGAAGATAAAGTACTCCGTTGTCTATCCTCATCAATAAATATTCATTCACACTATGATCAGTTTCTATTTCAGCCTGAGGATATCCCCATGGAGATTGACCAATTACCTGAAGTCTTTACTGCATTTCGCAAGAAGTGTGAAAAATACAGTTCAGTTCGTCCATGCCTTCCCTCCCTTCCAACCATGGAAGGTGAAAATCTTCTGAGGGAGGAATTTCATATCCCAAGCACAACAGAACTTGGTTTGACGCCTATTGAAAAACATCCTCATTCAGCCTTTCCATTTGTTGGTGGCAGCAATGCTGCACAAGAACGCATTGACCACTACTTCTGGAAAACCGAAAAACTTTCTTTCTACAAGCAAACACGAAATGGATTGATCGGAATAGATTACAGTGCAAAACTCTCAGCATGGCTGGCCAATGGATCCATTTCTGCGCGTCAAATCTATTGGCAAGTAATCGAATATGAAAAACAAGTGCAGAAAAATCAATCGACCTATTGGTTAATCTTTGAGCTCCTCTGGCGCGATTATTTTAAATATATTTCTCTAAAACATCAAGATAAACTCTTTCATTTGGGGGGAATTTTGGCGCGTAACTACACATGGAAAAACAATCCAAAAACATTCCAATCCTGGTGCGAAGGCTCTACACAAGAGCCCTTTGTCAATGCCAATATGATTGAACTCAAGAAAACTGGTTGGATGAGCAATCGAGGACGTCAAAATGTGGCTTCCTATTTTGCGAAAAACCTCTTGATGGATTGGCGAATGGGTGCTGCCTATTTTGAAGCCTTTCTCATTGACTATGATGTACATAGCAATTATGGCAATTGGCTTTATGTAGCAGGGGTGGGAAATGACCCAAGAGACCGAAAATTCAACGTGCGGCTTCAAGCCCAACGATATGACGAGCAAGGGAAATTCCAACGTCTTTGGAACCAAAAAAGTTTATTCGAATGAAACTACGTTTAATTTTAGGGGATCAACTCAATGTCAAACATCCTTGGTTGGAGGAGGTCAATCCAGATGTGCTATATGTATTGATGGAAATGCGACAGGAAACCGACTATGCACCACATCATATACAAAAGGTAGTCGCTTTTTTTGGAGCAATGCGCACTTTTGAAAAATCACTCAATAATGATGGTCACAACACCCATTATATTTCACTTGATGATCCCAAAAACACGCAAAACCTAACAGAAAATCTGCACTGGTTAATCGATCATTACAGGGTAAATTCTTTTCAATACCAAGCACCAGATGAGTTTCGCTTGGACAAACAACTCAAGGATTTCTGTGCAACATTATCCATTCCAACAGCAATGGAGGATACACATCATTTTATGACGTCACGTGAAGATTTGCAAGCATTCTTTGCTGGAAAAAAGCAGCTGATCCTCGAATTCTTTTACCGCAATATGCGGAAGCAATTCAATTTGCTTATGGAGGCTGGGCAACCAGAAGGAGGTCAGTGGAACTTCGACAAAAACAACCGTAAGAAGTGGAAAGGAACACCCCGTATTCCTATCCCCTATCTTCCACAAAAAGAATCTCTCCTTGAACTGAAAAAAATGATTGATGAACAGGGGGTGAAAACCATTGGACATTTCGATGATAAGACCTTTTATTATGCATTAAATAGAGAAGAGGCGCTTGCACAGTTAGACTATTTTTGTACCAATTTACTGGTTCATTTTGGCGATTATCAAGATGCTTTACACACCGATGAAGTAAATCTTTTTCATTCGAGAATATCCTTTGCATTAAATGTGAAAATAATTACTCCACTTGAGGTGGTCGAAACAGTTATTGCCTACTATCGTAAAAACATGGAAGACATCGAACTTTCACAGGTAGAAGGATTTGTTCGACAAATCATTGGATGGCGTGAATATATGCGAGGTATTTATTGGAAAGAGATGCCTGCCTACGCACAGAAAAATGCCTTAGAAAACCACAATCCACTCCCAAATTTTTACTGGACTGGAAAAACAAAAATGAATTGTCTACATCAAAGCATCACCAATTCCTTGGACAATGCTTATGCACATCATATTCAACGCTTAATGATTACGGGGAATTTCGCCCTACTGGCCCAAGTTGATCCAAGTGCAGTTGACGAATGGTACCTGGGGATATATGCTGATGCAATTGAATGGGTGCAAATTACCAATACTCGTGGAATGAGTCAATGGGCAGATGGAGGAATTGTAGCGACTAAACCCTATGTGTCTGCAGCTGCCTACATTCACAAAATGAGTAATTATTGCGATACATGTCAATACGATAAAAAGAAACGTGTTGGAGAAAATGCCTGCCCCTTCAATAGTTTATATTGGAATTTTTTGGACGATAAAAAACAATTCTTTGCAAAAAACAATCGTATGGCCATGATGTTGCGCTTGTTAGAAAAAATACCCCCTCACGATTTGGCTGAAATAAAAGAAAGAGCAGGCTCCATTTTAAGCAATCCTGATGACTACTAAACAAAGCGGCATAGCGGTGGTTTGGTTGAAACGTGATTTTCGTCTTCGAGACCATGGAGCATTGCATCAAGCCATTTCATCTCATCAACAACTTGTGCTTCTTTATGTATGCGAAAATAGTTTGAGGAAAGAGCCACACAGCAGCGAACGTCACTTTGATTTTATAAAGCAGTCAATAAGCGATTTGAATCGACAATTAATTCCCTTTAATACCAAGGTCTTAGCCCTTAAAGGTGAAGTGATTCCAGTCTTAGATAAACTACATAGAAAGATCAATGTCGCGGGACTTTATTCCCATCTTGAAACTGGTATTGACCTGACGTTTAAGCGAGATAAAAATGTGCAGAAATGGTGTACAGAGAACAATATCCCTTGGAAGGAAGAGCGGCAGCAGGGTGTTTTTCGTGGAATGCAGAATAGGAAAGAATGGATTCAACAATGGTCAGCATTCATGAATATGCAGCAATTCCCATTTCCGCAAAAAAATGCTTTTCTTCCCACCGATAGAATTAATGATTTATTGGAGGATTTTATATCGCTGAATTTAAACACAAAGCTTTCTTCCCTTGTTCAACCCGGAGGTGAGCAGAATGCACATCGATACATGGACTCTTTTTTTAATGGACGTTACACCAACTACCAAACCCATATATCAAAACCAGATCTAGCACGAAAAAGCTGTAGCCGACTTTCGCCCTATTTGGCCTTTGGAAATCTCTCCATGCGTCAAGTTTTACAACGTACTGAAGCGGAGAAAGAACGAGGAAAAAGAAGTAGAGGTATAAATGCATTTGAATCAAGACTGCGTTGGCAAGCCCACTTTATTCAAAAATTCGAAATGGAATGTCGGATGGAATTTGAAAGTGTAAATCGTGGCTATCATCGCTTAAAAAAAGAGATCAATCCTTTGTTTATCAATGCTTGGGAGAATGGATTAACAGGGGTCCCCATGGTCGATGCGGCAATGCGCTGCCTGGTTGCAACAGGTTATTTAAACTTTAGAATGCGTGCACTTGTCGTTTCTTTTTTTGTTCATCAATTATGGCAACCTTGGCAGGCGTGCTCTGCTTTTCTAGCGCAACAATTTTTAGACTTTGAACCTGGAATACATTTTCCACAATTGCAAATGCAGGCGGGGGAAACTGGAATCAATACTTTGCGGATATACAATCCTGTCAAAAATGGATTAACCCATGACCCAAAGGGACTGTTTACCAAGAAATGGATTCCTGAATTAGCAGAATTGCCCGATCAATTGGTTCATACTCCATGGGACATCACCCCTTTTGAAGAAGAAATGTATGGCTTTAGATTAGGCACAAACTATCCACACCCTATTGTAGATATCGACCAAAGAAGAAAGGAAGCCTCTGATATTTTGTGGAAGATGCAAAAAGATCCTTTGGTCTACCAGGAAAGCAAACGAATTTTAAGGCGTCATACACTAGCAAGACGGAAAT
>CAJQKN010000038.1 GCA_905478905.1 uncultured Flavobacteriaceae bacterium
CGATATTGTTTTATTCTCACCTCTTACAAAATTGGAAATTAATAAAATCGTAAGACTTCAACTGGATCTCATCAAAAAGCGACTAGCTGATCAGGAGATAACGCTAGCAGCTACAGACGCTGCTATTGATCAACTAACTTTTTTAGGCTTTGATCCACAATATGGTGGACGTCCAGTTAAAAGAACCTTACAGCAACACCTTATCAACCCTTTGAGTAAGGCGATTTTAGAAGAATCCATTTCAAAAGATAAAGAGATCTTGTTGGATTATTTTGAAAACCAATTTATTTTCAGAAACAGTAAGCAAGCTTCGTAATAGATAAGTACTACCTTTGCAGCGTGCAAAAGAAAATCAACATACAAAACAAACGTGCGCGATTTGAATACGAGCTAATCGATCAATACACTGCAGGCTTGGTCTTGACTGGGACGGAAATAAAATCCATTCGCCTAGGAAAAGCTACCATCACTGATAGTTTCTGTGAATTTAATGATCGTGGAGAGTTGTTTGTTATCAATATGGATATTCAAGAATATGCATGGGGAACACACTACAACCATCGTCCCAAAGCAGAGCGCAAATTGTTAATGAATAAAGGTGAGCTAAGAAAATTAGCGAAAGAAGTTAAAAACGTTGGTTTAACCATTGTCCCGCTCAGGGTATTCATCACCGATAAAGGACACGCTAAATTGATCATCGCACTAGCAAAAGGGAAAAAATTATTCGATAAGCGGGATACAATTAAGGATCGTGATAATAAGCGGAATTTGGATAGGGTGAAAAAAGCCTTTCCAAAATAACAGCACCCTTTTAAGAACTCAATTTTTATTCTTGAGCATGGGTACAAAACGAAATTCTCCAAATTGCTCTTTGTCAAAGGCTTTTTCTCCTGTCCGTGTAAAACGGTGCATGATTTGAGGATCCGTTCCAATGGGAATTACCAAACGTCCGCCAATTTTCAATTGACGTAATAAATCTTTGGGTAATTCGGGAGCTCCAGCAGTGACCACAATGGCATCAAATGGGCCATCGTTGGGTAGCCCTAAATAACCATCCCCTAAAATATGTTTTTTGGGATAAAGGCCAATTTGATCGAATAGACGCTGGGTTTTTTTAAACAATTCTCGTTGGCGTTCAATGGTGTATATTGTCAGCCCCATGGCTTTAAGAATAGCCGTTTGGTAGCCCGAGCCTGTTCCAATTTCCAACACCTTTGCGCCACTATTGACGTTAATCAATTCAGATTGAAAAGCAACCGTAAAGGGATGTGAAATGGTTTGCTCTGCCGCAATAGGATAAGCTTTGTTTTTATAGGCATGGCTTTCCAATCCAGGGTCCATAAACCAATGTCGCGGAACCGATTCCATGGCCTTAATGACAGCAGGGTTTGCTATGCCCTTGTCTTTTAAAAGCGCAACCATTTGCAGTCGTTGCCCTTGGTGTTTGGTCGAATCAATGGGTAATTGCATGGGGTCAAAAATACACTTTATTCTATCGAGAATATACATTCAGCAAAAAATTAGAGTGAAAAGTGTACATTTGATCTATTAAAACCATACACTTGAAAAAGCAATTGAACATCGGCGTTTTTGGTGCCGGGCATTTAGGAAAAATACACTTACGCCTGTTGAATGAATCTGAGCGTTATCATCTGGTAGGTTTTTATGATCCAGATCAAAAAGCAAGTAAAGCATTGGCAAAGGCAAAAGGATATACTTATTTTAAAAGTCAGCAAGATCTTCTCAGTGCATGTGATGTAATTGATATTGTCACTCCAACGCTCCATCATCATGCTGTAGCCAAGGAATGTATTGCTCAAGGCAAACATATTTTTATTGAAAAGCCAATTACCAGAACGGTGGAAGAAGCAGAGGATTTGGTTCAGTTGGCCAATGAAAAAGGGGTAAAAGGTCAGGTGGGACATGTCGAGCGCTTTAATCCTGCATTCAAGGCGGTAAAAGATAGTTTAGGCGCTCCTATGTTTGTCGAATCGCACCGATTGGCCGAATTCAATCCTAGAGGAACAGATGTCTCTGTTGTTTTAGATTTAATGATTCACGATATTGACATTATCTTAAGTGTCATCAAATCAAAGGTGAAAAACGTTTCAGCATCTGGTGTTGCTGTGGTAAGCGAAACCCCCGACATTGCTAACGCACGCATAGAATTTGAAAATGGCGCAGTAGCCAATCTTACAGCCAGCAGAATTTCTTTAAAGAACATGCGGAAACTGCGTTTCTTTCAAAAGGAAGCTTATATCTCTGTCGACTTCTTTAGCAAAAAAGTTGAAGTGGTGAAAATGAAAGATGCCCCAGAAGAACCTGAAGAGTTTGCCTTGCTATTGCAAACGGCTGAAGGGGCGAAAAAGCAAATCTATTTTGACCTTCCCACGGTGGAAGACTCTAATGCTATCTTAGAAGAACTGGAAACCTTTGCAGATGCTATTGAAAATGACAGTGAACCCATTGTACCTCTCAGTCATGCAACTGAAGCCCTTAGGGTTGCCTATCAAATCATCAATTGTTTTTAACCAATAACAATGGATCAATATGCCCCGCATTCTTCCCATCCCCCTATTTGTTCCCAACAAAACTAAACTCCAATGGAAAACTGCGGCAGCAGGCTTTAGCGGGCCAAAACCATTTGTTGATCTGGTCGATAATTCATCAAATTATACAGCGATTAGATCTGGGATACAGTCATTAATCACTAACGACATTTATTCATTTTTTGAGCCTAAAATCTATTGGTATCGAATTGTAAACAAATCTACAAGCTATGCAGGATTTCTTTGTGGTCTTCCCACCCAAGAATGCGCCCATCCCCTGCTAACCACCCATGAACATGTGTTGGACAAAAGAGTACAGCTTTTTTCAGATTATTTGACAACAACCCAAGTACAAGCTGAGCCTATCCTTGCACTCCATGAAAATACAGATTTTACAGCTTCTTTTGAGTCTTCAATTTACAAGCGGCCATGCACAATTTCTTTTAGTTTAAACAATGAGGAACACGAATTATGGGAACTTGATGCGCAAGAAACTAAAGTAATTCAAGCATTCGCCAAAAATGAGGAACAATTTCATTTGGCCGATGGGCACCACCGTCTTGCCGGTAGTCTAGATTACGCTTCAAAACAAACTCTAGCCACTGCTGTGTTTTCTTTTGTTGTGGCCAAAAATCAACTGCAAAATGATCGCTTTGTTTGGGCCATCAAACAACTCCCCAAAAACATTTCTGCCCTTGATATTGAAAAATTAGTGGGAAACGAAGAAAAGCCCAATGCTGAAAAGAGTATAGGCTTTCTCCTAGGCGAAAAAACGCATCTTATTCAATTTCCTAAATCAACCAATGCAGCACGTTTTTTGTTTGAAAATATCTTAGGGTTTTCTACCCATGACGACATTAATTTGAGTGAATACATTGACTACTTCCCTCCTACTAAATACAATGCTGATCGTTTCCTCAGGAGCGCTCAGCCCTACATGGCCAAATTTTTCTATACCCCACTAAGTGTAGACGATATCATTCAAACAGCTAAAGCACAAGAAAAGCTCCCGCCAAAAAGCACTTATCTCCATCCAAAACTCCCAACAGGTCTATTTATTACTCCTATGCACTCCTTTGAATTATTATGATACTGACTTCCTTAATTCATTCTGACTAACGTATCTTTGCCATATGAGTATAGCGGGTAACCTATCAACTATTTTGGACGAAATCCCAAAGGAAGTATCCTTGGTAGCTGTTTCAAAAACCAAACCTATCGAAGACCTACAAGCGGCCTACAACGCAGGGCAAAGGATTTTTGGGGAAAATAAAATCCAAGAGATGACCAGCAAATGGGAGGTTTTACCCAAGGATATTCAATGGCACATGATTGGGAATGTGCAAAGCAACAAGGTAAAGTATATGGCACCCTATGTTGCGTTGATACATGGTGTTGATCGTTCAAAATTACTCGCCGAAATAAATAAACAAGCTGCCAAAAACAATCGTGTCATCGATTGCTTACTCCAAGTACATATTGCACAAGAAAGCACTAAATTTGGATTAAATGAAACTGAATTAAATGATATTATTCATCAACAATTGACAACCCCTTTCCCAAATATTCGAATTGTGGGCTTAATGGGCATGGCAACCTTCACTAGCGATAATGTTCAAATTAAACAAGAGTTCACCTTCCTAAAAGCCCTCTATGACAAGGCACGCAATCAATTAAAAGACATCAGCATTCTCTCCATGGGAATGAGTGGCGATTATGCACTAGCCATTGAAGTCGGCAGTAATATGATACGTCTGGGAAGTAAAATTTTTGGGGAACGAAACTATTGATATGTACGCGATTGTTGATGTAGAAACCACTGGCGGAAAGTACAATGAAGAAGGTATTACTGAAATTGCCATCTATCGCTTTGATGGCCATACTATTGTCGATCAATTTTCGAGTTTAGTCAATCCTTTAAAAGACATTCAGCCTTTTGTGCAACGTCTCACTGGTATAAACAGTAAAATGTTGGTCAATGCACCTAAATTTCACGAAGTAGCCAAACGAATTGTAGAAATTACAGAAGATGCCGTCATTGTAGCGCATAATGCAGAATTTGATTACCGCATCATACGAACAGAATTCAAGCGTTTAGGCTATGATTTTGAACGTCAATCCCTTTGTACTGTTGCGCTTTCTCAAAAACTAATTCCAGATGTTCCTTCCTATAAGCTCGGAAAACTGGTTCGCTCACTCGGGATTCCAATTTCAGATGTTCACCGCGCACATGGCGATGCATTGGCCACTGTTGAGTTGTTCAAGCTATTGCTCGAAAAAGACAGTGAAAAAGAAATTATATCGACCCACATTAAGATTTTAAATCAAAAAAAAGTTGCCAATAAATACCTCAAAATTATCGATGAACTCCCCACAAAAACTGGGGTATATTATCTCTATAACAAAGAGGGCGTCATTATTTACATTGGAAAGAGTAAAAATATTAAAAAACGTGTTTTAACACATTTAACCAGTAGTAACAAGAAAGCAGAAAAAATTCAAAAAACCATTCATTCGGTTTCCTATGAACTTTCGGGCAATGAATGCTTGGCCCTATTGAAAGAACAACACGAAATAAAAAGAAATCAACCCCGACTTAATCATTCATTAAAATTTAGACATTTCGCCATGGGGATTCGATTAAACACCGCCACCCCTTATCATCAATTATTGATTGAACAAGTAAAAGATGAATACACCTATTTGGACGTATTTAAAAACAAAAAAGAAGCTGAAGGACGTTTGCGTTTTTGGCTAGAAGAATTTCGCTTGTGCGGACAGCATACTTCCTTTTCGATTAGCAACAGAGCGCACTGCTTTCGCTATGATATGAATGCGTGTAATGGTGCTTGTAAAGGAGAAGAAAAATGTGAGGCCTACAATGAACGTGTAAAAGCTGTGGCAGATAGTCTATTGTATCCATATCAAAACATGCTGATTATTGACAAGGGGAAAAGTAAAAGCGAAAAGAGTTTTATTTACATAAAAGAGGGCGTTTTTCAAGGCTATGGCTATTTCCAACTCAACCATCAAATCAAAACGATTGCTACCATAGAAAAGCGATTAATTCCCATTGAAAACAACAGAGATACCCAAGCTGTATTGCGCAGTTTCTTGCGAAAAGAACGTTATCAAAAACTCATTAACTTAGCAGAAGAATAATTGCAATGGAAGGGCAAGAAAAAAAATCATTAAAACAAAGAATACACGAGATCATTTATGAGGCCGATACGCCTGCAGGCAAGTTCTTTGATATCCTACTATTGATTATAATTCTCTTTAGTGTTTTCTTGGTTATGTTAGAAAGCATTGAAAGTATACGATCACAATATGCTGCTATCTTAGATCAATTTGAATGGGGAATAACCATCCTCTTTACCATTGAATACATTGCTCGTTTACTGGTTGTTAAAAAGCCATGGAAATATGCTACAAGTTTTTTTGGTGTGATTGACTTACTATCTTTAATTCCTAAATACATTTCTTTTTTCTTTGTAGCAAGCAGTTCATTGGTTGCACTGCGTGCCCTTCGCCTTTTGCGTGTCTTTCGAATTTTAAAATTATCGCGATATATCGGGGAATCAAATTTTCTGATAGCTTCTTTATGGGCAAGTAGAGTAAAAATTGGGGTTTTCCTTTTTGCCATAGTGATTTTATGCATCATTTTTGGCACCATAATGTATTTAATTGAAGGAGAATCCAACGGCTTTACAAGTATCCCCAAAGGCATCTATTGGAGTGTTGTGACCCTTACCACCGTTGGGTATGGTGACATAGCCCCTGTGACGCCTCTTGGCCGTTTTATTGCTGCCATTATAATGATCATGGGATACGGAATAATTGCTGTTCCTACTGGAATTGTTAGCTCCGAAATGACCAACCAACAAAGAAATCCTGATACCAACACCCAAGCTTGTCCAAATTGTATGACTGATACTCATTTAGACAATGCTATTTACTGCCACAAATGCGGAAACAAACTCAATGAATAAACCAAAACTAATCTACATTGCTGGACCCACTGCAAGTGGAAAAACAGCCTTAGCAATTGCCTTAGCACAACACTTTAAAACTGAAATCATCTCTTGCGATTCCAGACAATTTTATAAAGAGATGAGTATTGGCACTGCCGTACCCTCTGATGAAGAACTCAATACGGTTCCTCATCATTTCATCCAGCATTTATCAATTGTTGACAACTATTCTGTTGGAGATTATCGTACCGATGTACTAAAATCATTAAAAAAACTATTTAAAAAACACACTACCCTCATCATGGTCGGTGGATCAGGTTTATACGCCGATGCTGTCATGCAAGGCTTGGATGAATTTCCTGAAGTTGATCCCGCCGTTCGGCCGCAACTCATGGCTATCTTTCAACAAGAAGGCATAGAAATTTTACAAGATTTGTTGCGTCAACACGACATTCATCATTACCAAAGAGTGGATAGAAATAATCCTCACCGGCTGATTCGTGCATTAGAAATATCCCTAAGTTCTGGGAAACCCTATTCTTCCTATTTGGGTAAACGAGAGGCTCCAGACTTTTTTGATTCCCAAACCGTTGTCATTGACTGGGAGCGCGATAAACTCTATGAACGAATCAATACTCGGGTTGATCAAATGATTGAGATGGGGTTGGTTGATGAAGCCCAAGGCTTGCACCCCCAAAAAAATCTGAACGCCCTACAAACTGTTGGATACAGAGAATTATTCGCCTACTTTGACGGAAAAATTGATGAAGAATTTGCCCTAGAGGAAATTAAAAAAAATACGCGCCGCTATGCCAAAAGACAAGTGACATGGTTTCGCAAATATGAGGGAGCAATTCGTTTTCAAGCTGAATCTTCTGTCAATGATTTAATAACGCAACTGTAATATGCCCATTGATTTGTATTTAATGGCCGCTTTTTATTGCATTGCAGGAATCACTCACTTTACGCATACCCGCTTTTTTGAATATGCTGTTCCAAAAGTCCTTATCTATCGCCGTTTTATTGCGCTATTTTCGGGTCTCCTAGAAATATTCATTGCTATAGGTCTGCTCTATGCTCCTACCCGATCCATGACGGCTCTCTTTCTTATGTTCTTCTTGGTTGCCATTTATCCGGCCAATATTGTACAAATTAATTATTACAGTAAAAAGTACAAGATATCTAAATGGATTTTATGGGCCATCCGCTTTCCCATGCAGTTGGGACTCATTTATTGGAGCTACCAATATGTTTGATGTATTTTGTATTTTGCCTCTAAGAAAATAATTTAAACCATGGCTGTAAAAAATCCTCCCGGTATCGAAAAAATGATTAGCTATCCTCAATTTACTTCAATAGAAGAGGAACGCCATTATCGCAAGAAGACCCTTGCAGCTGCCTACCGCATTTTTGGGAAACTAGGTTTCTCTGAAGGTGTTGCGGGACACATCACCTGTCGTGATCCAGAATATCCAGACTGCTTTTGGGTAAATCCCTTTGGGCTATCCTTTAGATTATTAAAAATGTCTGACTTGGTGTTGGTCAATGAGGCTGGAGAAATTATTGCAGGAAAACCGGCTCCTTTAAACAAAGCTGCCTTTGCCATCCATTCAGCCATTCACAAGGCTAGACCCGATGTTATTGCTGCTGCACATTCCCACACCATTTATGGGAAAACATGGTCTGCCTTAGGGAGAAAACTAGATCCCCTTACACAAGATGCTTGTATCTTTTATGAAGATCACGGACTCTTTAATGACTATACTGGGGTTGTTGGCGAGCTTAGTGAAGGTGATCGAATTGCTGCTGCACTAGAAGACATGAAGGCTGTTATCCTGCAAAATCATGGCTTATTGACCGTAGGGCACAGCATTGAAGAATGTGTGTTTTGGTTCACTACCATGGAACGTAGTTGTCAAGCTCAGCTCTTGGCAGAAGCAGCAGCAAATGACTTGATTAATATAGATCCTAAAATTGCTGCGATGACGCGCGATTTTGAAGTAGGTTTTCCATTGGCTGGTTATTTCAGTGCACAACCCCTTTTTCAAGATATATTTTATGAACAAGCCGACTTGGTAGATGAAGGAGTTGAAGGGAAGCTCTCCTTACAATAG
>CAJQKN010000039.1 GCA_905478905.1 uncultured Flavobacteriaceae bacterium
GGTTTTCTGATCGGGTGCAATCATTCCTCCACGGGCGCCCATTTCAATGGATAGGTTACACACCGTCATGCGTCCTTCCATACTCATTTGGGTAAAGACATCTCCAGCATATTCAACAAAATAGCCTGTAGCTCCAGAGGTGGTTAAACGGGAGATAATAAACAAGGCAACGTCTTTGGAGGTAACTCCTTTTCCAAGTGCACCTTTAATATTGATGCGCATGCTTTTGGGTTTTGGTTGCATTATACATTGGGTAGAAAGGACCATCTCTACTTCAGATGTTCCAATACCGAAAGCAATGGCACCAAAAGCTCCATGGGTTGAGGTGTGAGAGTCTCCACAAACAATGGTTGCTCCCGGTTGCGTAATGCCATATTCTGGCCCTACAACGTGAACAATACCATTTTTTTCATGCCCTAAGCCCCAGTAAGAAATACCGTGCTTGGTGGCGTTTTCTTCCAATGCTTTAAGCTGATTGGCTGACAAAGGATCTTCAACCGGTAAATGTTGATTGATCGTTGGCGTGTTGTGATCTGCAGTAGCAAAAGTTCGCTCTGGATACATGACAGGAATGTTTCTGTTTTTCAAACCTAAAAAGGCAACAGGGCTGGTTACTTCATGCACCATATGTCGATCGATGAATAAAATATCTGGACCGCCGTCAATTTGCTGAACAACATGGGAATCCCAGACTTTATCAAAAAGTGTTTTCTTCATTTGAAGGGAATACTAAGGGTTAAATATTGGCTGCTTCGACGATTTTCGAAATATCGTCGTCGTTAATTTCTTTCTGTAAATCTGCGAATTTTAAAAAACTCTGATATACTTTGTCTAATTGTAATTTATCTAGCTCAATGCCTACGTTCTTTGCTCTATAGGCAAGGGCTGCTCTTCCGCTCCTCGCAGTAAGCACAATCGCTGATTCAGTCACCCCGACATCATGAGGATCCATGATTTCATAGGTTTCGCGATTTTTAATTACACCATCTTGATGAATTCCAGAACTGTGCGCGAATGCATTTGCCCCAACAACAGCTTTATTCGGCTGCACTACCATACCCATGCTCTCCGATACCAAACGACTTGTATCGTAGAGTAATTTTGCATTGATATTTGTATCTAGGTTTAGGGTGGGGTGTTGACGCATAATCATCACCACCTCTTCCAATGAGGTGTTTCCTGCACGTTCTCCAATACCGTTTATGGTACATTCAATTTGACGTGCCCCATTAACAACACCCGCTATTGAATTGGCGGTGGCTAACCCAAGGTCATTGTGACAATGGCAAGATAATATTGCTTTATCAATGCCTTTTACGTTTTCCTTGAGAAATTTAATTTTGGCTCCATACTCTTCAGGTAAACAATAGCCAGTTGTGTCTGGAATGTTAAGTACAGTTGCTCCAGCTTTAATGACAGCTTCACAAACTCTTGCTAAAAAGACATTATCAGTTCGTCCTGCATCTTCAGCATAAAACTCAATGTCCTCAACAAAAGTCTTGGCATAAGCCACAGCGGCTACTGCACGTTCTATAATTTGATCTTGGGTAGAGTTAAATTTAAATTTGATATGAGAGTCAGAAGTTCCAATTCCTGTATGAATGCGCGGATGTTTGGCAAACTTCAATGCCTCAGCAGCAACTTCAATATCATTTTTTACAGCACGCGTTAAACCACACACGCTTGCATTTTTGATTAGTTTTGAAATTTCCTCAACAGAATGAAAATCTCCTGGGCTCGAAACAGGGAAGCCTGCTTCAATTACATCGACTCCAAGAAGGTCAAGTCGCTCGGCAATGACGAGTTTGCTTTTCGTGTCTAGCTTACAGCCAGGCACCTGTTCTCCATCGCGAAGTGTGGTATCGAAAATTTGTACTTTATCTTTTCCCATTGAACTGCTTGTGAATTGTAACACGAAATTACTATTTATTGTCAAAACCACCTTATTTTTGCTTGAAATTTATTACGATTTTCAAGCCAAATTTAATTTGTTCAACATATTTAAATTCATAGCTTTACACGACAAATATTACCTATGACTACCGATCTAAAAGAAAACTTATTCATTTTAATCAAATCGCTCTCAAAATCTGAGAAACGTCAGTTTAAGTTATTTGCCGGCCGAGTAGGGGCAAACCAGCATGCAAAATTCTTGCATTTATTTAATTTTTTGGATCATGCAAGTGAGTACAATGAGAAGGAAATTTTAAAGAAAAACTTTGTTACTAAGCAGCAGCTTTCAAATCTCAAAGCACATCTATATCGGCAGATTTTATTGAGTTTACGCATGAATCCGTCCATACAAAATACCCGAATGCAAATACGTGAGCAATTGGATTTTGCTACGGTTTTATACCAAAAAGGTCTTTATAGACAAAGCCTTAAGATCTTAGATAAAACCAAAGCTATTGCCAACAAGTATGAAGAAAAATACGCTGCTTTTGAAATTGTGGAGTTGGAAAAAGTAATCGAGTCGCAATACATCACGCGGAGTATGAGTAACCGAACGGAACAATTGATTCAAGACGCTTTGTGGTTGAGCGATCAAAATGAATTATGTAATCAATTATCCAATTTATCACTTCAATTATATGAACGATTGATTAAGGCTGGTTATGCAAAGAGTGATGAAGAATTTCGTGAAATCACCAAATTCTTTTTCGAACGTTTACCCAAAACTGAGTATGAACAAATGGGTTTTAGAGAGCGCATGTGGTATTGTAAAGCCCATGTCTGGTATAGTTTACTTACGCAAGATTTCCTCTCGAGTTTCAAGTACGCCACCCGCTGGGTTGAGTTGTTCGATCAATTTCCTAGAATGATTCAATCTCATCCAGTTTTTTATTTAAAGGCAAATAACTTTTTATTGGAAGCTTTGGTTTTGATTAAACACCCAAAGCGTTTTAAGCTAGTGTTGGGTAAAATGCAAAATGTTATAACTTCCAAAGATTTTCCTAAAAACGATAATCTTCAAGCATTGAGCTTTTTGTACTCCTATAACAATCAGTTGAATTTATACTTTTTGGAGGGTAATTTCAAAAGGGGCTTAAGTATTATCCCTTCGATTACTTCCCATATTGTACAGTTTAAAAATCAGATTGACCCTCACCACATCATGTTATTGTATTACAAGATTGCCTGTCTTTATTTTGGTTGTGATCAATATGAGGAAGCCATAGTTTATTTGAATAAAATTGTTCAAAATAAAGAGCTTAAAATGCGGGAAGACCTTTTGTGTTTTACACGTGTATTGAATTTAGTCGCCCACTATGAAGCCGGATATGATTACCATATAGACAAGCACATTCGTGACACCTTCAAGTTTTTATTAAAAATGGACGATCTGCATGAGGTACAGCGATCAATGATTGGCTTCATTCGAACACTCGGAAATATCTATCCACATGAGTTGAAAGAGAACTTCGTAAAACTCCATGCAGAATTAAAACAGTACGAAGACGATCCTTATGAGCGACGTGCATTCTTGTACTTAGATATTTTATCTTGGTTGGAAAGTAAAATTGAAAATAAATCTATAGCGCAAATTATAAAAAACAAAGCAGCTAAGAGCCTTCGCCAACGCAAGCATTCCATAGAGCATCTTTAGGCGTGGGGGCGGTAATGCTAATGACTTCTTTCTTCACTGGATGCATAAGACTGAGCTTTCGTGCATGTAAATGGATACTGCCATTTGCATTGCTTCTTGACGCTCCATACTTCAAGTCACCTTTTATTGAATAGCCCAAAGCAGCTAGTTGGGCTCGAATTTGATGATGTCTCCCTGTATGAAGATTGATTTCTAAACAGCTATATCGTTCAAGTGTTTTAAGGCATTTAAAGTCGAGTATAGCTTCTTTGCTATTGGCCACTTTCTTGGCATAGGCATAGGATTTGTTTTGCTTAGTGTTACGCACCATCCAATGGGTTAATCGAGTTTCCTTTGGTAAATCTGTACCTTCTACCATGGCCCAATACAGTTTTTGTGTTTCCCTACGTTTGAATTGTTCATTTAAACGAATCAACGCTTTCGATGTACGGGCAAAGACAACTGCGCCACTGGTGGGACGATCTAGTCGATGAACAACACCTAAAAAAACATCTCCGGGTTTATTGTATTTTTCTTTGATGTATTTTTTGGCAATATCAACCAAGGGCAAGTCTCCTGTTTTGTCCCCTTGTATCAAAACACCTGGAGGTTTATTGACAATCAAAAGATGATTGTCTTCGTATAAGACGTCTAGCGACTGAGTAGCTTTAATACTGTTCTTTTTCATTGGGGAAATCTCCTGATTTCACATCAGCAGTATAATCAGCAACGGCATCCATTACACTGGTGTGTAGATCTGCATAGCGTCGCAAAAAGCGTGGACTAAATTCCTTGCTCATCCCCAGCATATCATGCAAAACGAGTACCTGTCCATCGACATTATTTCCAGCCCCAATGCCAATAACAGGTATGGAAATGGATTCGGCCACCTGCTTGGCCAAAACCGCTGGAATTTTTTCCAAGACCAATCCAAAACAACCTAGATCTTCAAGCATTTTTGCATCTTCTAAAAGTTGTTTTGCCTCTGCTTCTTCTTTAGCCCTAACCGTATAGGTTCCAAACTTATAAATGGATTGGGGTGTAAGGCCTAAATGTCCCATAACTGGAATACCCGCTTGGATGATTCGTTCTATGGATTTTTTTTCTTGAAATCCTCCTTCGAGTTTCACAGCATGTGCACCAGACTCTTTCATGATACGGATAGCCGATTTCAAGGCCTCTCGTGAGTCGGCCTGATAGGTCCCAAAAGGGAGGTCCACCACAACCAAAGCACGACTAGCTCCGCGGACAACAGAACCAGCATGATAGATCATTTGGTCTAAGGTAATGGGTAAAGTTGTTTCATGACCAGCAATTACATTGGAGGCAGAGTCTCCAACCAAAATGACATCTATTCCTGCTGCATCGACCAGACCTGCAAAGGTGAAATCATATGAGGTTAGCATGGCGATTTTTTCCCCATCCTTTTTCATTTGAATCAAAGAATTGGTTGTTACCCGTTGGTAACTTTTTTTGGCTGTTGACATGCGCTTTTATTTTTTTCAAATGTAGTCCTTTTCCTTTTTTGACCGAATTTTTTTACTGTTTTTGAACAAAGTGTCGGATGATTTATGACAGGCTGTCATATTTGGCGTACTGGCATACTCCTTGAATAATATTTAAAAAATTAAAATTTATATAATGAGTAAAATAATTGGAATTGATTTAGGAACAACAAATTCGTGTGTTTCTGTAATGGAAGGAAACGAACCAGTGGTTATTCCAAACGCTGAGGGAAAACGTACAACCCCCTCTGTTATCGCATTTGTAGAAGGTGGAGAAATCAAAGTAGGGGATCCTGCAAAGCGTCAAGCCGTAACAAATCCGACAAAAACCATAGCTTCAATTAAGCGATTCATGGGGAATAAATTCTCTGAGTCTTCCAAAGAAGCTTCAACCGTAGCCTATAAAGTTGTTAAAGGTGACAACAACACCCCACGTGTTGATATAGACGGACGTTTATATACGCCCCAAGAATTATCTGCGATGACACTTCAAAAAATGAAGAAAACAGCCGAAGATTATCTTGGACACGATGTAGACGAGGCTGTAATTACTGTTCCTGCCTATTTTAACGACGCTCAACGTCAGGCAACCAAAGAGGCCGGTGAGATTGCAGGACTAAAAGTACAACGAATCATCAATGAGCCAACAGCAGCAGCTTTGGCCTATGGTTTAGATAAAAAAGATGGTGCTGACCAAAAAATTGCGGTCTATGATCTTGGAGGAGGAACGTTTGATATTTCTATCCTAGAGCTAGGTGATGGCGTATTTGAAGTATTGGCTACCAATGGTGACACTCACCTTGGGGGCGATGATTTTGATCAAGTTTTAATCGATTGGTTAGCAGATCAATTCAAAAAAGATGAAGACATTGATCTTCGCACTGATCCAATGGCGCTGCAGCGTTTGAAAGAAGCTGCCGAAAAGGCAAAAATTGAATTGTCTTCTTCTTCGCAAACAGAAATTAATCTTCCCTATGTTACGGCAACCGCATCTGGTCCTAAGCATTTGGTAACTACCTTAACTCGTTCAAAATTCGAACAATTATCTGACGAATTGGTTCGCCGTTCCATGGCACCTGTCAAAAAAGCATTAGAAGATGCTGGTTTGTCAACTTCAGATATTGATGAAATTATCTTGGTAGGTGGGTCAACCCGTATACCAATCATTCAAGAAGAGGTTGAAAAATTCTTTGGTAAGAAGCCCTCTAAAGGAGTAAACCCAGACGAAGTAGTAGCGATTGGAGCTGCTATCCAAGGAGGTGTTTTGACTGGAGACGTTAAAGATGTATTGCTTTTAGACGTAACACCATTGTCTCTGGGGATTGAAACCATGGGAAGTGTGATGACCAAATTGATTGAATCAAACACAACTATTCCTACCAAAAAGTCACAGGTGTTTTCTACCGCTGCAGACAATCAACCTTCTGTTGAGATTCACGTATTGCAGGGAGAACGCTCAATGGCAGCAGATAACAAAACCATCGGTCGTTTTCACTTAGATGGAATTCCACCAGCACCACGCGGAACACCTCAAATTGAAGTAACCTTTGATATTGATGCTAACGGAATCATCAAAGTTACTGCAGCAGACAAGGCAACAGGTAAGACCCAAGATATTCGAATTGAAGCTTCTTCTGGTTTAACTGAGGAGGAAATTGAGAAAATGAAGCAAGAAGCTGAAGCCAATGCTGAAGCTGATAAAAAAGCCAAAGAAGAGGTCGATAAATTAAATTCTGCTGATCAAATGATTTTTCAAACGGAAAGTCAATTGAAAGAATTTGGCGAAAAACTTTCTGAAGACAAGAAGAAACCCATTGAAGAGGCCTTGGAAGAATTGAAGAAAGCCTATGAAACCAAAGACGTGGCTGTTATTGATCCAGCCTTAGACAAAATCAATGAAGCTTGGAAAAATGCTTCTGAAGAAATGTATAAGGCACAAGCTGATGGAGCAAATGGGCAAGCAGCTCCAGATCCTGCTGCCGGTGCAGATCCTGCAACCGGAGGAGACGATGTTCAAGATGTCGACTTCGAAGAAGTAAAATAGTTTTACTAAGAAAGAAAAGCACCGCCTAGGCGGTGCTTTTTTTATTCACTAATTTTGTAAAAAAAGCAATGGAAAACGCAGACAAATTAGTTTTGCTTAATGAATCTTCCCAGAATTTTCTTATAAAAACACTCAACATAAAATTTACAGAATTGGGCGACGATTATTTGGTTGCCGCCATGCCTGTCAACGAAAGGGTTTATCAACCCGATGGTGTATTGCACGGAGGAGCAACCTTTGCTTTAGCGGAGACAGTGGGGAGTGTCGCCGCTTATTTATTTGCCAAAAACAACGATCAAATTGTTCGTGGCATTGAAATGTCTGGAAATCATCTACGAAGTGTGAGTAGTGGCCACGTTCATGCAAAAGCCGAAAGTATTCACAATGGGCGCACCACACAAATATGGCAAATTCGTGTCACAGATGATGACGATCGACTAATTTCGTTGATTAAACTTACGACCATTACTTTACCTAAAAAGTAAGATGCAAACATTCATTTCTTCTTTGGAAGCAGAAGGTCTTCCTTTTGTGCTGTTTCGATATCCAAATGAAGAGCGTAT
>CAJQKN010000040.1 GCA_905478905.1 uncultured Flavobacteriaceae bacterium
CCATAGTGGGACAGAAAGAAATGCAACGCATGAGTTTATTGAAAAATGCTTCTCCACTGCTCGGTGTTTTCACTATTCCCGCTGTGCCCAGCCTGCCGACTAAGGGAAGAATCTTAGTGCTGGATGCTGTTGCAGACCCGGGAAACTTAGGAACGATTATTCGCTTATGTGATTGGTTTGGTATTCAACATATACTTTGTTCAGAAGATACGGTAGATTGTTATAACCCTAAAGTGGTTCAAGCGAGCATGGGTTCCTTGGCAAGAGTTCACTGTCACTATACAAATTTATATGCCTATATGGCCCAAAGCGATTTACCTATTTATGGTACATTTCTGGAAGGAAAATCCATCTATACAATTTCTTTTCCTGAAAATGCAATGCTAGTATTGGGAAGCGAATCTCATGGCATTTCTTCTGACATAGAAGCCTTAGTAAAGAATAAAGTAACTATTCCGCGAAAAGTTGAACAGGGTCCTGAGAGTTTAAATGTTGCTATTGCTGGTGCATTGACCTTAGGTGAATTCTGTAAATAATTACTCAAACGTTAGATTTATTACAATTGCCTGACTTGACAAGTTGGTAATATTTGATGTCCATGGGCTAATTCCGTTGGCTGGATTGTCAGAGATCAATTCATTTTGAAAGGAAAATATACCGCGAATAGAGGGGGAAAATTTAAAGTAAACCAAGTAAAAGTCTATCCCAAAACCCACTTCATAATTAAACGTCTGCGATTCTACTCTAAAGACATTATTGAAATTGTCATCGTTGTTTTTACTATTGCTAGAAAGGTTGAATGAAGTAGATACTCCTCCAACCAAATAAGGTTTCCAGTTATTGATGCGCTCTCCCGAAAATTTAACAAGCAAAGGGACATGGATATAGGTTGACTTTACCTCACGAATAAAATCATTGTCTGACAACAAGCCAGGGGTTTCAGTTGGGTAAATCAAATCTCGCTGGGTGTAATACAGTCCGGGTTCGATACGCAGATTAAAGTATTTGTTTAAGCGAAGATCTCCAACAAGTCCTACATTGAACCCTGTGTTTTTGACCAATTCTATATCGGGTAAACCTTGTCCTCTCCTGTTCAAGGGGAAATAGCGAGAACGCGGAACGCTGTAATTATCAACATATTTAATGTCAAATCCGAAATTATTAACTCCAAAATAATAGCCGTAGTGTAATATTTTCTGATCAAAATTTTGCAAGTGTTTTACCCGCTCTTTGATCCTGTAGTATTGTGCATAGTTAGACTTTACTCCAATAAGGAATAGAGCAAGACAAAGAAGCATTGTTTTTTTAGGGCTTTGTTGCACAGTAAATTGAGGCAACCCCTAAGGTTTGTGGATTGTCCTTCACTTCTATAAACCCAATTTTTCGTAAAATATTGTTGAAGAGATCACCATATGGAAAAGCAGCAGCAGAATCTGACAGATATTGATAGGCCCGTTGGTCGCGACTAAAAATTCTTCCAACCAGAGGAACAATAAGTCCACTGTAGATATGATACCCCTGTTTAAAAGGAAATTTTGTAGGAACAGAGGTCTCCAAGATGATTAATTTTCCTTGAGGACGAAGCACTCGGAAAAGTTCGCCAAGTCCTTTTTCAAGATTTTCAAAGTTACGCACACCAAAAGCAACGGTAACCAAATCAAAATAATTGTCTTCGTAGCTAAGGTTTTCACTGTCCCCAAGAACCATTGTAATGGTTTTGTCCAGAGATAGCGCTTTAACCTTGTCTTTTCCAATGGCTAGCATGCCAGGAGAAATATCGAGACCAATAATTTGGGTGGCATTGGTTTTTTTTAATGCAATGGCCAAGTCTCCCGTACCTGTTGCAATATCTAAAACACGTTGAGGGGCTGTCTCGGAAGCAATTTTCACCACTTTTCTTCGCCAACTTTGATCAATTCCAAGGGAGATAACTCGATTCAAAGTATCATATTTATTGGAAATTTCATCGAACATTTGGGTAACTTGTTCTTTTTTACTGCTTGAAGGATCTTTATAAGGAGTAACCGTCTTTTTCATGTGGACAAAGATACCTTCTTTCTCATAATTTATGGAAGATCTATTCAGGAGTTTCGCTGGAAACTTTACTATATTTGCTCATGCTTTCCAATATAAACAAATGAAGATAATTATCGCCGGAGCAGGGGAGGTAGGCTTTCACCTAGCCAAATTACTTTCTTTTGAATCTCAAGACATCACTTTGATTGACACCCATAAAGAGCGATTAAATTACGCTGAGAATCATTTGGATATCAAAGCGATTAAAGGAGACGCGACTTCTTTGCGCATCATGAAAGACGCCAAAATTGAAACATCCGATCTTTTTATTGCGGTTACAGAGCAAGAGACGACTAACATTACAATTTGCGCTTTGGCCAAGCAAATGGGCTGTAAGAGAACCATTGCGCGAATTTCGAGTTCTGAGTTCATTAATCACAATGATGAAGTGAGTTTTGAAAAATTGGGTATCGATGAGTTGATTTCCCCAGAAGAATTGGCTTCCCTTGAGATTCAGCAATTACTCGATCAATCGGCCTTTAGCGATAGTTATGAGTTTGAAAATGGCGCCTTGACCCTTTTGGGAACCACGCTTGAGGAAACTGTTCCTTTTGTAGGTAAAACAGTCAAAGAGGCTGCTCAGATATTTCCAGACATTCATTTTATGCCCATTGCTCTTCAGCGCAAGGGTACTCAATACACCATTATTCCTAGGGGAGACACTCAGTTTGAAGCAAACGATTTGGTGTACTTCATCACCTTAAAAGAAGGAGTTGAAGAGCTCTACAAATTAACAGGGAGAAATAAAGAAGTGATCAAGAACATTATGATTCTTGGTGGAGGTAAGATTGGTTTCAGTACAGCAAAAACATTGGCGGAGAAAAAATTCAATGTTATTTTAGTTGAACAAAATAAAAACAAGGCATTTGAATTGGCCGATCAATTACCCGATGTAATGGTCATTAATGGTGATGGAAGGAATGTTGAGCTTTTGGAGGAAGAAGGTTTAGAAGCCATGGATGCATTTATCTGTGTGACAGAAAATTCTGAAACCAATATAATGTCTTGTTTAATGGCCAAATCAAAAAAGGTAAAAAAAGCAATTGCCTTGGTAGAAAATATGGACTATTTTCAACTGTCGCAATCCATAGGCATCGACACCTTAATCAATAAAAAATTACTCACGGCTAACACTATTTTCCGTTATATAAGAAGGGGTGAAGTTGTTGATTTAACCACCTTGAACAGTTTAAATGCCGAAATATTAGAATTCATCGTTAAGCCAGAATCTAAGGTAAATGGAATGGATATCAGAGACATTGATTTCCCTCGATCGGCAACCATTGGCGGTGTAATAAAAGAAGGAGTGGGAGTCATAGCCTTGGGAGGATATAAAATTGAAGCGGGAGACCGTGTTGTTGTTTGTTGTCTTCCCCGTGCCTTAGATAAGGTGGAAAGTTTATTTTTATAAGATGCACAAACTCAATAGCGAAATAATTTGTTATTTAATGGGAGTCCTACTCCTTTTCAATGGTGGATTTATGCTATTGGCGACCTTGGTGAGTATATTAACAAAAGACGGCGCAACTGTTGAGTTGTCCCTGGCTGCCTTGCTTACCCTCATGGTGGGTGTAATATTAATGCTAATTACGCGAAATCACACCAAACAGTTGAGTAAAAGGGAGGGCTATCTTGTTGTTACTTTCGGTTGGATTTTAATGACTTTTTCTGGGATGTTACCCTATTTATTGACCGATGTCTTTACAAATGTCTCTAGTGCTTTCTTTGAAACCATGTCTGGTTATACAACAACAGGTTCATCCGTTTTAGCCGATATTGAAGCGGTGCCTAAAGGCGTTTTATTTTGGCGCAGTACAACACACTGGATTGGGGGAATGGGAATCATTGTCTTGGCCATTGCGATACTTCCCTTACTCGGAATTGGCGGAATGCAGTTGTTTACAGCCGAAGCTCCTGGCCCAAGCTCCGATAAACTTCATCCGCGTATAACTGACACGGCAAAACGTTTATGGTTTATTTATGTTGGATTTACTGTGGCAGAAACACTGATGCTTTGGGCTGCCGGCATGAGTTTGTTTGACGCAATCAATCATGCCATGAGTACAGTGTCTACAGGTGGTTTTTCAACCAAAAATGCAAGTGTTTCCTTTTGGAACGATCAACCGATGATTCAATATATAATCGTTATTTTTATGTTTCTTGCAGGGGTAAACTTTGTGTTGAGTTATTTTGCCTTTACAGGGCAAATAAAACGACTTTTTAGAGACGAGGAATTTCGTTTCTATAGTCGCATGATTCTTGTATGTTCGGCTATAGTTTCAATTGTCTTAATTGTTGATGTTGACATGCTTGCTAGTTCGTTTAATCATCCACAAGTGTTTGGGAGAATTGAAAGCTCCATACGGCATGCATTGTTTCAGGTAATTGCCGTGACAACTACAACAGGTTTTGTGACTTCCGACTTTACCGCATGGACCCCTTTTTTAACCTTACTTTTTTTCGGTTTAATGTTTATGGGAGGTTCTGCTGGATCCACTTCAGGAGGGGTAAAAGAAGCCCACCATTTACTCCCCATTGACATTTCATAAAATGAAAATGCAGGGC
>CAJQKN010000041.1 GCA_905478905.1 uncultured Flavobacteriaceae bacterium
ATTCTTTTATGTAAGCTTCTTAATCGTGTTAAATGTTTTAGGGTTAAGCTCATATTATTCTTGTTGGGATTGATTGGGGTTCATCCAATCATTACTATTGTGAAAAAGCAGGTAAATTATTAGCTAGAATATTGCAACAGAAAGCTACATAAACTAACAGTTGGCTAGAAAGCCCTGCTAACAATAAAAAAAAGGGGAGATCAATTGATGCACTTCTACAGTGTGCTCAACGATCTCTTTGGGAAAGAGTTGTTTCTTCATGTTAAGATTTTTGGTCTCAACAAGATAAAAAAAATTAATTAATGCTTTTTCGCTTCCTCCCAATAGGTATCCATTTCGGCCAAAGACATATCGTGTAAGGATTTTCCAATTTCTTTTGCTTTGGTTTCCAAATAGGTAAAACGTTTGGTGAATTTTTGGTTGGTACGTTCCAATGCGGTGTCGGGATTAATTTTCAAAAAGCGAGCGTAGTTAATCATGGAAAAAAGTACGTCGCCAAACTCTGCTTCCATGTCCTTTTGGGAGCCCTTTTTTACCTCGGCTTTGAATTCCTTCAATTCTTCCTCCACCTTATCCCATACCTGTTCGGGTTTCTCCCAATCAAAACCAACACCTGCAACCTTGTCTTGAATGCGCTGGGCTTTTACCAAAGCGGGTAATCCCCTGGGGACACCCTCTAGCACACTTTTCTTGCCTTCTTTGAGTTTAAGGGCTTCCCAGTTGCGTTTTACATCTTCTTCATTCGCAACCTTTACATCGCCGTAAATATGTGGGTGACGGTGGATGAGTTTTTCAGCAATAGCACTAGCCACATCCCCTATGTCAAAGGCTTTTTCTTCGCTGCCCAGTTTGGCATAAAAGACGATATGGAGGAGTAAATCTCCCAATTCATTTTTGATTTCCTCGAGATTGCGGTCCAAGATGGCATCGCCCAACTCATAGGTTTCTTCAATGGTCAAATGACGTAAGGATTCAAAGGTTTGCTTTCGATCCCAAGGGCATTGCTCCCTGAGTTCATCCATTATGGTGAGTAGGCGATCGATGGCAAGCAATTGCTCCTTTCGTTTATTCATCGGAGGTTGCTTCTTCTTTGGTGGTAACTTCTTCTGTGGGATCAGCATCAAAAATATGTGGCATTTTTTCTGCTAAAATATTGTACCACTGAATGATCTTTTTGATGTCAGAAGGATAGACGCGGTCTTCGTCATAGTCTTGAAAAACATCAAAGAAATAAGCTTCCAACTCATCGGAAGGGGCTTTTGGTTTGACGGAACATTGCTTTCCTTCTTCTTTGGTATGGATCATGGTCAAAACCTCATGTAGGGGAACTTCTTTATCCAAACCGTAGATGTTGATTTCAGAAAGCAAGCTTACCTGGTTTCGAGCATTTGCATTGATGCGTTTTCTATCAGCCAAAGAAGTTGCTACAACTCCTGTTCGGGTTTGGGTGTGCACTTCAAAAAGACCAGGACGGCCAGCGATGGATATTATTTTATCGAGTTGCATATTATCGTTTTTTTGATTTAAATGGAAACTTCATTTTGTAGTCTACCTCAATGTTCCCTTTTGCAATATTATTTAATTTCCCTTTGACCAAGCGCTTCTTCAATGGAGATAGTTTGTCTGTAAACAAAATACCTTCGATATGGTCGTATTCGTGCTGAATGACGCGAGCCGCCAAGCCTGTATAGGTTTCGATATATTCATTCCCCTTTTCGTCTTCATAGCGAATGATAAGTTGCTCTTTTCGCTTCACATCTTCACGCACATCCGGGATACTCAAACAGCCTTCATTGAACGCCCATTCTTCTCCTACTTCTTCTTCGACCTGGGCATTGATAAAGACTTTTTTAAAACCCTTGAGGATTGTTTGTTCTTCCAAAGAAAGCTCTTCGTCATCTGCAAAGGGACTAGCGTCAATCACAAACAAACGTAGGCTTATACCTACTTGTGGAGCAGCTAAACCAACACCATTAGCGGCATACATGGTTTCCCACATATTTTCTATTAGTGCATCAAGACCTTCATAATCTGCTGGAATAGCAGCCGCTTTTTTCTTTAAGACTGGAGTCCCATAAGCAACAATTGGTAGTATCATTTTTTATTCTTTGAATGCAAAGATGCATCTAAATAGGATTGTAACAAAAGGGTTGCGGAAATCTTATCGATCAAACCCTTATTTTTTCGTTTTTCTTTTTTTAGCCCACCGTCCAACATTGACTGAAAAGCCATTTTGGAAGTAAAGCGTTCGTCATAGCGTTCGATGGATAAACTTGGAATCGCTTGGGATAATTTTTGAATGAAGCGGTGAATCTCGGGTTCAACTTGTGAAGGAGAATTATCCATTTGCTTGGGCAGTCCAATCACACACTCATCTACCTTGTTTTCTGTGCAATAGTTTTTAAGAAATGGAATCACCTCGGGGGTGGCCAAAGTTGTTAGTCCGGAAGCGATGATTTGCATAGGATCTGTGGCCGCTATACCGGTGCGTTTTTCTCCAAAATCCAGTGCGATGATTATTCCCATGCACAAATATACACCAAGAGTACTTGTTCCCTCAAAAAGGTAGCGAAAAAATGAATGAGAAGCCTTAAATTTGCGATTCAAAAATTGATCAGCATGAGAGAAATCATCGAAGCAGCTTGGGAAGATCGTTCCAAACTTGAAGAAAAAATCACACAAGACAGCATCCGTGCCGTTATTGACCAATTGGATTTGGGACAATTACGCGTTGCCGAACCAACGCCAAATGGCTGGCAGGTTAACGAATGGGTGAAAAAAGCCGTCGTTTTGTATTTCCCAATTCAAAAAATGGAAACCCTACACGCTGGACCAATGGAATTTCACGATAAAATGCCCTTGAAGAAAGATTATGCCGCCAAAGGAATACGTGTTGTTCCACATGCAGTAGCACGTCAAGGAGCCTATATCTCTTCGGGAGTGATCTTGATGCCAAGTTATGTAAATATCGGTGCCTATGTTGATGAAGGAACCATGGTAGACACCTGGGCAACAGTAGGAAGTTGTGCCCAAATAGGAAAGAACGTTCACCTGAGTGGTGGTGTTGGTATTGGAGGTGTATTAGAGCCTTTACAGGCTGCACCAGTGATTATAGAAGACAATACTTTTGTCGGTTCACGTTGTATAGTGGTCGAAGGGGTTCATGTAGAAACCGAGGCTGTCCTTGGGGCAAATGTTGTGCTTACTGCCTCGACAAAAATCATAGATGTAACGGGAGATACTCCAATCGAATACAAGGGACGTGTTCCCGCGCGATCTGTGGTTATTCCAGGAAGTTACACCAAATCTTTCCCTTCTGGAGATTACCAAGTGCCTTGTGCCTTGATCATCGGTCAGCGCAAGGAGAGTACAAACAAAAAAACTTCGCTAAACGACGCCTTGCGTGAACACAGTGTAGCAGTATAAATTAGGTATATGGATTTCACTCCTGAAATCGTTCATAACGCTTTAAGCACCTTGCAAGCGCAGGGCTGTATCCTCTATCCGACAGACACCATTTGGGGTATTGGATGTGATGCCCGTTCAGATAAAGGAGTGGCTAAGCTATATGCCTTAAAACAACGCCAAGATTCCAAGGCCTTGATTTGTTTGGTCGCTGATTTGGTCATGTTGGAAAAATACGTTGGCCCAATTGATCCAATCCTTCTCCCTTATTTGAATGAAAAACGCCCAACAACCATCATTTACCCAAAGGTGGAAGGCATAAGTGATCAACTAAAAGCTGCTGACGGAAGTGTGGGCATACGCATTGCAAAAGATACTTTTTGCCAAACCCTTATTCGAGCCTTAGGGGCTCCTTTGGTCTCAACTTCAGCCAATACAAGTGGTGCTGAGAGTCCGACAGAGTTTACTTTAATAGGGGCAGAAATCAAGAAAGGCGTAGACGCCATTGTTCCGCTAAGACAAGAAGAAAAACGCAGCCTAGCCTCGCGAATTATTCGTTTACAGGCCAATGGAAAAATAGAAATTTTACGACCCTAATGAGCTTCAATTCGAATTTTAGTATCCCTTTGTCCAGCGATGTCTTTCAGCAGGTAAAAGCAGCTGCAGCAGATCTATCGCTTGAAACCTATGTGGTAGGGGGGTTTGTTCGAGATCACTTATTGGGAAGGAAAAAAGAAAAGACAGACATAGATTTTGTCACCCTTGGCTCTGGGATTGAATTGGCCAAAGCAGTCCAAAAACGACTTCCTTCTTCCACAAAGATCAGCATTTTTAAAACCTATGGAACTGCCATGATCAAGTTCGATGAAATGGATTTAGAATTTGTAGGAGCACGCAAAGAATCCTATGCCAAAGAAAGTCGTAATCCTGTGGTGGAAAAAGGGAGTTTACAAGACGATCAAAACCGAAGAGACTTTACCATCAACGCAATGGCGGTTAGCCTGAATGAAAATAATTACGGCGAACTAATCGATCCTTTCAATGGAATGGAGGACTTGAAAAACAAGTTAATTCGTACCCCTCTTGATCCTACAATCACTTATTCGGACGACCCTTTACGCATGTTACGCGCAATCCGTTTTTCTACTCAATTGGGCTTTATCATTGAAAAAGCATCACTTGAGGCCATTGCCAAAGAAAGCCATCGAATGGCGATCATTACCAAGGAACGCATCGTCGAAGAATTGCATAAGATCATGCGTACTGACCTTCCTTCTAAAGGCTTCTTATTGCTCGATCAACTTGGTTTACTTGAAGGTATATTACCCGAATTAACTGCCTTAAAAGGCATAGACGAAGTAGAAGGACAAACACATAAAGACAATTTTTACCACACCTTTGAAGTGGTCGATAATATCTGCAAAACCACCGATAATCTCTGGTTACGCTGGGCAGCTTTACTCCACGACATTGGAAAAGCTCCCACCAAAAAATTCAATAAACAAGTTGGTTGGACCTTTCATGCCCACGAATTTGTGGGAGCAAAAATGGTCTATAGCCTTTTCAAACGCTTGAAAATGCCGCTCAATGAAAAAATGAAGTATGTACAAAAGATGGTTTTTATGAGTTCGCGCCCCATTATTTTGGCACAAGATCAGGTAACCGACTCTGCCGTGAGACGATTGGTTTTCGATGCAGGCGACTTTGTGGATGACCTACTTACTCTTTGTGAGGCAGATATTACAACCAAAAATCCTAAACGATTTGAACGCTACCACAAGAATTTTAAGTTGGTGCGCGAAAAAATCATTGAGGTAGAAGAACGCGATCATGTCCGTAACTTTCAGCCACCCGTATCCGGTGATTTGATCATGGAAACATTTGGCTTAAAACCTTGTAAGGAAATTGGTCAGATCAAAGAAAAAATAAAAGAAGCTATTTTGGATGGCATCATTCCAAACGAATTTGACGCTGCCTATGCTTTGATGCAAAAAGAGGCTAAGGCATTGGGATTAACACCAAAGAAAATATGAAAACAGCTTTTCGCTTTTGGGTAGGAGTATCTTTGGTCTTGGTTTATGGCGTTATCGCTGCTGGAGCCATTGTTCGCATGACTGGAAGTGGAATGGGCTGCCCAGATTGGCCCAAGTGCTTTGGTTATCTGATTCCTCCTACCGAACGCGCCCAATTGGATTGGTACCCAAACCACAGCTATAACAAAGGAGAAGTCATTATTATTGACGAAGAACTTCGCATTGCCCTAGCTGATTTCACCTCAAATAACTCTTTTACTGAACAAAATTGGGGGGCTTATACTAAACATGATTATGCCCTTTTTAATCCACTGCATACTTGGATCGAATTCATCAATCGTCTTTTGGGGGCTTTGGGTGGATTGGCGACTTTGGTCGTCGGTATAATGTCTTTTTGGCAATGGAAGAAAACCAAACTAATCCCCGTGATTTCCTGGGTCATTATCTTTGGAATGGGCTTCCAGGCTTGGTTGGGAAAAACCGTGGTAGATTCCAACTTACAGCCATTTAAAATAACCATCCACATGATCATGGCTTTGGTCATTGTTGCCCTTCTCCTCTATCTTTATTTCATCAGTAGAAAAGAAAAAAGCTCAGGAACAAAGGAGGGACTTTTAAAAATTATCGCTCTCATTGCATTGCTCTTGACACTTGTTCAAATTGGAATGGGAACACAAGTCCGCCAGTTTGTCGATACACAAATTGACCTTCTGGGAGAAAATGCAAAAGATACTTGGCTCGACCCTGCGCCTTTGCTCTTTTATGTTCACCGCAGTTTTTCATTGTTGGTGACTGGGTTAAATCTCTTTTTATTTGTTCGACTTCGAAAAACAAGTCTTGTCACACAAATGCCACAATGGATTTTAGGACTGATTGGTGCAGAAATATTTACTGGAATACTCATGTATTATTTTGATTTTCCTTTCAGTTCTCAACCGCTTCACTTACTTTTGGCCTCCCTACTTTTTGGTGCTCAAAGCTATCTCGTATTACAACTCTATCAACCCACACAAAAAAACGCCTTATGATTTATCGGTTTCGCATCATTTTAGACACCAAAGAAGATATATTCCGCGATCTTGAAATTGAACCCAGCGCAAGTTTGGAAGACTTTCACTATGCCATTGCGCAATCCTTTGGATTCGGAGGACAAGAAATGGCTTCTTTCTACACCACGAATGAAAATTGGGAACAAGGAGAAGAATTGCCCTTATTGGATATGGGCGAAGGAACAACTCCCATGGCAGCAAAAAGCTTGGATGAATACTTTAATGAAGCAAACCACCATTTGATTTATGTTTACGATTTCTTATCCATGTGGACCTTTTTTGTTGAATTGATGGAGATTGGAGAAAAAGATCCTGTAGCACTCTACCCAAACCTAATTTTTGGTCAAGGAGATGTTCCAGAAGAGGTACCCGACACCGACTTTGATGCTGAGGAAGAAATAAACAGCCTTGAGGAGGAAGACGATGACCTTGAAGATGGGATCATTGACTATGACGATGCTGACTTTTATTAGGAGGACTGTATCAACTTAGTCATATTGAGGTTTTCATAATGGCGACGTACGTAGTTCAGTGAAGCTTCCATTACATCACCCATACTTTTCGTGTTTTTAAAAGCTTCGTCCTTGGTGAACTTAAATATCTCAGCACTTAAATTCTTAAGATAACTGGGTTGTGTCAACATATCCAGCTTCATGATGGTGACCAAATTATCCAAGCGTGTGCCCGAGCTAATGACTCTTTTCGCCACTATAGAGCGTTCTTCTATCTTGTATTGATTGACCGAACCAAGGGTTAATTTATCTTTGACAATAGAAACCATGGGAAAGTTTTCTTTGAAAAACTGAGGTCGATAAACCTTAAGTTTACCCTCGTAGGATTGTTGATCAAAGTCAATTGCACGAATTTTATAAATCACTTGATCAAAATCATGGGTGGGAATAATGACGTAATTATATGCCCGCATATCTCCCAATAAACGAATCATGCATCTTTCATTGAACTTGACATATTCTTTGGCAATTTGTGCTTGCTGAGCGGGAGTACAATCGGCCAGAAAATCTTCAATAAATACGTCTCCAGGAATACCAGCAATATGTTCCTCGATTAGGGTTGTGTCATTGACCAAAAAATTGAGATTATGCGGAGACAACATATGTTCAAACTCTAATCCATACACCCGAGAAGCATCTGTTCGCTTGACATAGAAATAGGTGAAATTATCGTTGAGAATGTTCCGAATCTTAATCCGAAAAGGCTTTGAATTTCCAAAGGTACAGTAGTCAATTGCATCTACATTGAGGTAGGAAACAGAAGATTCATTCCCGTCAGAATGGAGCAATGCATAGATTTTCTTAAGGTTGAAATCTATATCCACTCGCTCGCTATCGGAATAATAGACCCGCACCCAAAGGGTGTCTTCATCGTTCTCATCGTAGACAACGATAGAACCAGAAAAGCGCAATAAATCTTCATAAAAAATGGGGGTAAATACCCAACGATTGTACTGCTTCAAATAGGTCGTCAATTCTGGCCTAATTGGATAAAATGGTTTTTTTTGTGAAATCAGCTTTTCTTCCATAACACTGCTTTTCTCAAAGGTAGGGTCTTTTTTAAGATCTTGTCAAGAATTCCCAAAGAACCCCTTAAAATGATGGAATAATGGTTAATTTTAAGGTCCGATTAAAAAACTATGCCGTTTCAATTAGAATCAGAATTCTCTCCCACTGGAGACCAACCTCAAGCCATCAAAGAATTGTGCGAGGGCTTTTTGGGAAAAGAAAAACACATGACATTACAGGGCGTAACAGGGTCGGGAAAAACCTTTACAGTAGCCAATGTTGTGCAAAATTTGCAACGCCCCACTTTGGTCCTTGCCCACAACAAGACTTTAGCAGCACAATTGTATTCTGAATTCAAACAATTTTTCCCTAATAATGCTGTTGAGTACTTTGTTTCCTATTATGACTACTACCAACCCGAAGCCTATATTCCCGTTTCTGGTACCTATATTGAAAAAGATTTATCCATTAATGAAGAAATTGAAAAACTACGGCTAAGTACTACCTCCTCCCTCCTCTCTGGGAGAAGAGACGTGTTGGTTGTGGCTTCTGTTTCTTGTTTGTATGGAATTGGGAATCCTGCAGAATTTCAAAAAAACGTCATCACCATAGAAAAGGATCAGCTCATTTCCCGTACAAAACTATTGCACCGTCTGGTACAAAGTCTCTATGCGCGAACTACAGCAGAATTCACCCATGGAAACTTTCGCGTAAAAGGCGATGTTGTCGATATCTATCCTAGTTATGCTGATACCGCTTTTCGTGTACATTTTTTTGGAGATGAAATTGAAGAAATAGAGGCCTTTGATCCCATTACCAATGTACCCATTGAAAAATATGAGCAACTCAATATCTATCCTGCCAATATGTTTGTGACCTCTCCGGATATTCTTCAAAATGCCATACATCAAATTCAAGAGGACATGGTTAAGCAGGTCGATTTTTTTAGAGAAGTAGGTAAACCCTTGGAAGCAAAACGTTTGGAAGAGCGCACCAATTTTGACTTGGAAATGATACGCGAATTGGGCTATTGCTCGGGCATTGAAAACTATTCGCGCTACCTTGACGGAAGAGCACCCGGTACACGGCCCTTTTGTTTACTCGACTATTTCCCCGATGATTATTTAACAGTAATTGACGAAAGTCACGTGACCATTTCTCAAGTACATGCCATGTATGGTGGAGACCGAAGTCGTAAAGAAAATTTGGTGGAATACGGTTTTCGCTTGCCCGCAGCCATGGACAACCGTCCCCTAAAATTTGAGGAATTTGAAAGCATGCAAAACCAAACCTTGTATGTCAGTGCAACTCCAGCCGACTATGAATTAGAAAAATCGGAAGGTATCTATGTCGAGCAAATCATTCGCCCAACTGGACTATTGGATCCAGTCATTGAAGTTCGACCAAGCGAAAATCAAATTGACGATTTAATAGAAGAAATTCAAGTCCGCGTTGAAAAAGATGAACGTACATTGGTTACCACTCTTACCAAACGGATGGCCGAGGAATTGACCAAATATATGTCTCGCATGCAAATTCGCTGTCGTTATATCCACAGTGATGTGGATACCCTTGAGCGAGTAGAGATCATGCAAGATTTACGCAAAGGGATTTTCGACGTACTCATTGGGGTAAACCTTTTGCGTGAAGGACTGGACTTACCCGAAGTGTCTTTGGTCGCTATCTTGGATGCCGATAAGGAAGGTTTCTTACGTTCAGCCCGTTCGCTGACGCAAACAGTGGGAAGAGCAGCCAGAAACATCAACGGGAAAGCCATTATGTATGCCGATAAAATCACCAAGTCCATGCAGGCAACCATTGATGCTACAGAGTATCGAAGAGAAAAACAAACCGCTTACAATACCCAACACAATCAGGTCCCCACTGCCTTGAATAAATCCCTAGACAATGCCTTGTCGACCAATTCAATTGCCACCTATGCGCAAGAAAAAGAGGAACGAAAAGCGGCTGAAGAAGCAACGCGATATTTGACCAAACCACAAATTGAACAACGGGTACGCGATGTACGAAAAGCCATGGAAAAAGCCGCGAAAGAATTGGATTTTATCGAAGCAGCACGCCTACGCGATGAAATAAAAGCATTGCAGGAACAATTATGAAATTTTCCTAACGTTACATATTTATGTAGTATTAATTCCCTGAATACCTAACTTTAGTACAATGAAAAAATACCTACACCCCCTATTTTGTTCAATTGGTCTTTCTGTATTTGGACAAGAAGTCTCCTTCACTGTTTTGGATAGTCTGACAAAAGAATCCATTCCATTTGCTACCATTAGTACAAATTTCAAACAAAATTCTATCACCAATGAAGAAGGTGTTTTTCGCCTTTCTAAAGACCAGGCTTTCACCCTTGAAGATTCACTCTTTATTTCTTCCATAGGTTTTAAGTCTTTTGCTGAAGCGCTGCTAAAAATAAAGGATAGTGTAATCTATCTTCCACAAAAAACCATCGAATTAAATAACGTAATCCTGTCGCAAAATAATTTATCGGCAGAAGAAATCATCAAAAGAGTGCGTCAAAATGTAGACGAAAAATATGATTTATCGTTGACAAAAAAACTATTTTTTATGCGTGAATCCTTTTATCAGGAATGGGATCAGTTGCAAATGAACCTAAAGAAATCAACCATCAAAGAATTCAATCAATCCTTTTGGGATTCGCTATTTCTCACACTTCCGAAAAAAGATAGTTGGCATACAGAGTCCTTGGGAGAACTCAATGGTGACTGGTCACGAAAAAATCAGAAATTACACCTTATACGTGCAGTGGATTTGGCCGACACCCTAAAAGAAAAAGGCTATGATCAAATTGACAAGAAATTAACATCGATTCTAGAAAAGAGCGTCAAAGAAAAATCTTACTTCAAAATTAAATCAGGTTTGTTTTTTAGCACCAAACTAGACCGAAATGAGCTTATTGATCAGGTATTGGACAGTCTCCCAGCTGATAGTTCGGGTTTAGCTAAAAAAGCACTGGAAGAAGAAAAATTAAAAGGAAATTTTCATAAATATAGACAAAGGAAACTAGGAAACTTTTTTGAAGGCTTAGTCAAGAAGAATAAATTGAACTTTAATGTTCTGGAAAAAGCCAGTTGGTATACTTTCGAAATCATGAATTTCACCTTTATTGAGGATATAGCTGTTTATCAAATCAAATTTGAGCCCAAAAGTTCAAAAGCAAAATTCAAGGGAACTCTTTATGTCGATGCAGATAATTATGCTTTAATTCAATTGAATTACGAAAATGTTAAACCATTGAAAGATTTCTCCTTACTAGGAGTTTCTTTAAAAGTATACCGTAGTAAGATTCTTCTCAAGTTTGCTAAATTCAATGGAACAAACTATCAATTACAATTTTATGAAAGAGAAGTAAACTATAAAGTAGGGGTTGAACGACCCATTAAATTTTTAGAAAAAAACAAATATGTCAAAGGGCGAAGGAAACAAAATGAATTGAATGCAGATCTCAATATTAAATTAGATCAAGGGGAGAAGTTTACTTTGATCATCTTTGAAAATACTCCTTTGACCCAAGAGGAATTTGAGCAAATTAAACCTCAAAAGGGTTTCAAGCAAGATAAGCTAAATGCCTATGATCCTAACTACTGGAGAGACTATACTATTGTAGAACCCAATGAGGTAATCCGCTCATTTAAAGCAAATACCAATTAAAATTATTGAAAAAATTTTATTAATTTTGAAAATAACCCTAATCTTATTCTTATGCGAAAATCTATTTTTCTACGCTTTTTAGCGTTCTTTTCATTTGCAGTTTTAGCCATTTCATGCCAAAACAATAAAGCAAAAAAAGCCGTTGAAACTACCACAAAAGAAATTGTCAAAACACCTGTTATTTTAGTGCATTCAGCATGGCTCGATGGTTGGCAATGGGAAAGTGTTGTTGCAAATTTAGATGCGAAAACTTTATCCATCAGTACTCCAGACCTCGCTGGCCATGGTGGGGATTCAACCCCAGCCAATGAAATTACCATGGATAATTATGTTAATGCCCTAGTTGATTTAATTGATCAGCACAGTGAGCCTGTTGTTTTAGTTGGCCACAGTTTCAATGGAATCACCATTAGTAGAGTAGCTGAACTACGTCCAAAAAAGATAAAAAAGCTAATCTATCTCACTGCTTTCTTAGTCCCCAATGGTACTTCCTTTTTCAGTGCTGTTCAAGGGGTTCAGGGATCAAAGGCTGTGGAGAACTTTTATCTTTCTGAAGACAAATCAGTCGCCTTGGTTAAAGAAAGTGAAATGCATACTGCCTTTGCTCATGATATTCCTTTAGAAAATTTCAATGCGGCCAAAGCGCATATTGTGGCGGAACCAGCTGCTCCCCTTTCCTATGCCTTGGAGGTAAGTGAAGAAAATTTTGGGAGTGTTCCTAAGTATTATATCGAATGTACAGAAGACAAGGCAATCCCAATTGATGTTCAACGCGCAATGTATTCAGGTAAAGTGAAGAAACACTATAGTTTGGCCAGTAGCCATACCCCTAATTTTTCACAACCAGAGGCCTTGGCAAAAATCATAACGGAGATTATTGCTGAATAAAAAAAGAAGCTGTCTGAAAAAGTATAAAAGCTGTCATGCTGAATTTATTTCAGCATCTCAAAATATTACTTTTCAGACAGTTTCTTCAAACAAAACAAATCATTAATCCTTATTTGATTTCAATTTTTTGGGTTGGCTGAGAAAGTGTTTCCTCTTTTTTTGGCAACTCAATTGAAAGTATCCCATTGGTGTGTTTGGCTGTAATTTTGGCCGAATCTACACTGTCTGGAATAATGAAAGAACGTTTGAATGCATTGTGATAAAACTCTTTGCGTGAGAATTCATTCTGCACAATTGAAGCACTATTTTCGTTGGTGTAAGAAACACTTAAGCTTCCATTATCAACTTCAATGTCAAAGGATTCTTTGGAATAACCGGGAACGGCAAATTCCAAAAGAAAAGCTGTTTCGCCCTCCTGTATATTTAATGCTGGTGCAGTTGAATTGGCTGCAACTAGGGGAGAAAACTCATTAGAAGTGCTTACTAAATTATCCCATAAACTTGGGAATTTTGATCGTTGTGTAAATCTAACTAAACTCATGATATATTTATTTAAAGGTTATGTTTTGAATGAGTCAAAACCTATACCAATACAATAAATAAGACATTATGGCAGTTAAAACGAAAAATGAGTGACAAATTGTCTTATGCGATTGCTTCCTGCACCTTATCAGCTGCTTCTTGGAAGGCTGTTGCAGAGAGTACATTGAGTCCTGAACCATCAATCAACTCCTTGGCAATATCTGCATTGGTTCCTTGTAAACGCACGATGATTGGAACATTTATAGCGTCTCCCATGTTTTTATAGGCATCTACTATTCCTTGTGCAACACGATCGCATCGAACAATTCCACCGAAAATATTAACCAAAATAGCTTTAACCGCCGGGTCTTTGAGAATAATACGAAAAGCTATTTCAACGCGAGCAGCGTCTGCAGTTCCCCCCACATCAAGGAAGTTTGCGGGAGAACCACCTGCTTGTTTAATTAAATCCATGGTTGCCATCGCCAAACCAGCACCATTGACCATACAACCAACATTTCCGTCCAAATCAACGTAGTTAAGACCAACTTCACCAGCCTCAACTTCTATAGGATTTTCTTCGCGCTTGTCGCGTAATTCTGCATAATCCTTGTGACGAAAAAGTGCATTGTCATCAAGGGTTACTTTGGCATCAACCGCAAGAATACGATTATCGGAAGTTTTCAATACTGGGTTAATTTCAAATAAAGAAGAGTCTGATTTAACATAGGCTGTATAAAGAGAGGTGATGAACTTAGTCATCTCTTTAAATGCATTGCCACTCAAACCGAGGTTAAAGGCAATTTTACGGGCTTGAAATCCTTGAATCCCAACAGCAGGATCAATTTCTTCAGTAAAAATCAAATGTGGTGTTTCTTCTGCTACAGCCTCAATATCCATTCCCCCTTCGGTCGAATACATGATCATATTTCTTCCTGTAGCGCGATTGAGCAATACAGACACATAGAATTCACTGGTTTCGGTTTCTCCTGGATAGTAAACATCCTCAGCTACCAATACCTGATGAACTGGTTTTCCTTCAGCAGGAGTTTGAGGCGTAATCAATTGCATCCCGATGATTTGACCCGCAATAGTTTTCACTTCCTCAAGGTTCTTCGCTAGCTTCACTCCTCCACCCTTACCCCGTCCTCCGGCATGGATTTGCGCTTTAATGACATGCCATGCTGTTCCCGTGGTTTCAGTCAATTTTTTTGCTGCTTCAACAGCTTCATCAGCTGTTTGTGCAACAATTCCGCGTTGTATTGCAACGCCAAAACTAGCTAACATTTCTTTTCCTTGATATTCGTGTAAATTCATCTGACTTGATTATTTAGAGTGACAAAAATAGAAAAAGAAAATCGAGTTACCTATCCCGTCTGTAGAAAGAAAATGTTTTATTTATAACATTAATTGATATTTTTAACTTATTCACAAATACCGCGCAAATATTGAAGTATAGTTATTACTTTTAGAAAAAATTAACTGAATGACTACTGCTGAGCTACACCAAATTACCAAACAATTCAATGGTCCTTTATATGTTTATGATGCTGCTATCATCAAAGCGCAATATGAACGTCTTACCAATGCGTTTCAGGGTGTAAATCGATTACGTATCCACTATGCCACCAAAGCACTGAATAATATCTCCATCCTAAAATACATTCAATCGCTTGGCGCTGGCTTAGACACAGTATCTATTCAAGAAGTTAAATTAGGCCTAAAAGCGGGTTTTGAACCCGGGAAAATTATTTTTACACCCAACGGAGTTTCTTTATCAGAAATTGAAGAAGTTGCCAAGCTTGGAGTACAAATCAATATTGATAATCTCTCCATTCTAGAACAATTTGGGAGTAAATATCCAACTGTACCCGTTTGTATTCGAATCAACCCGCATGTAATGGCTGGTGGAAATAGCAACATATCTGTTGGACACATTGATTCAAAATTCGGTATTTCCATCCATCAAATCCCCCACTTATTGCGCATTACAGAAAACACCAAAATGCGGATCAACGGCATTCATATGCACACAGGAAGTGACATTCTTGATATAGATGTTTTTTTACATGCAACGGAGATTTTATTTGAAACCGCTAAAAACTTTAAAGGGCTATCCTTCATTGATTTTGGTTCTGGATTCAAGGTGCCCTACAAGCCTGGCGATATAGAAACCAATATTGAGGAATTGGGCGAAAAACTCACCGAAAAATTCAATGCCTTCTGTGTAGACTATGGGAAAGAACTCACCTTGGCTTTTGAACCAGGGAAATTCTTGGTTAGTCAGGCAGGTTATTTCCTCACCAAAGTAAATGTCGTAAAACAAACGACTTCCACCGTTTTTGCGCAGGTAGACAGTGGATTCAATCACTTGATTCGACCCATGCTTTATGGTTCGCACCACGAAATTGAAAATATCAGTAACACAACTGGAAGAGAGCGTTTCTATTCGGTTGTAGGCTATATTTGCGAGACAGATACCTTTGGCAGTAATCGAAAAATTACAGAAATAAGTGAAGGTGATTATCTGGCCTTCCACAACGCAGGTGCCTACTGTCAAACAATGGCAAGTAATTACAATTCGCGCTATCGACCGGCTGAGTTACTTTGGCTAAATGGAGAAGCACACATTATTCGACAAGAGGAAACATTTGATGACATATTACGCAATCAAATTGAACTCGACCAAAGTGTTTTTAAAGCTGAAAAGATAATCGCCTAAGCGATTACGCCAGAGCCTAAGAGCTCGTCTTCATGATACCATGCAACAAATTGTCCTTCTGCAATGGCCGATTGTGGGGCATCGAATAAAACATATAAGCCGTTTTCCTCCATAAACAATTGAGCAGGTTCCAAAGGTTGACGATAACGGATTCTAGCCATAAGCTCTCGTGTTTCGCCAACTTGCATTGTCTGGTCTTCACGCACCCAATGAATATCATTTGTATTGACCACTAAACCACGACGGTACAAACCGGGATGATCTTTTCCTTGACCAGTATATATTATATTCGTATCGACATCAGTATCAATCACAAACAAGGGTTCTGTTGTACCACCCACAGCCAAGCCTTTGCGTTGCCCTTTGGTGAAAAAATGTGCCCCTTGATGTTCACCCACTAGCGTTCCATCACTGAGAGAATAAGTGCTTTTCGCACTATGGTAGGCCAGCATTTGAGTCTGATTGGAAAAGCGTGTTGGAGAATCATTATAGCCTGCATAGGATGCAGGAATTTCTACAATCTTTCCTTTTTTTGGAGCAAGCTTTTGTTGTAAAAAATCAGGCAAACGAACCTTACCAATAAAGCAGAGACCCTGAGAATCTTTCTTACCAGCGGTAATCAAATTTTGTTTTTCTGCAATAATGCGTACCCCAGGTTTTTGCAAATGTCCAATAGGGAAAAGAACCTTAGCCAATTGAGCTTGGGTCAATTGACACAAGAAATACGATTGATCTTTGTTGGTATCCGCTCCAGCAATTAGATGATAAATTTCTCCATCTTTGGTTTGAGAAATGCGTTTTTGACAATAATGCCCAGTTGCAACATAATCAGCTCCAAGGGAAAGTGCAATCTCCATAAAAACATCAAATTTGATCTCACGGTTACACAAAACATCTGGATTTGGAGTTCGCCCACGTTTGTATTCATCAAACATATAGTCAACTATACGCTCTTTGTACTGCTCACTTAAGTCAACTGTTTGAAAAGGAATTCCTAGTTTTTCGGCAACAATCATAGCATCGTTACTGTCTTCTAGCCATGGACACTCCGCAGAAATGGTCACGCTTTCATCGTGCCAGTTTTTCATAAAAAGACCAATTACGTTGTAGCCTTCCTCCTTTAAAAGGTAGGCGGCAACGCTAGAGTCAACCCCACCGGAAAGACCAACAACAACTGTTTTTTCCATTATACAAAGGTAGAAAATGTTTGATCAGGAAAGTGAACCTTTAACGCTTTCCCTTTAATTTTTGTTGCTTTTCAGCTTCCTCCATCGCTTTTTGCAAACGAGCTGTAAATCCACCCGCTTTTTTAGGCTTCTTTTTGTTTTCCTCAATTTGCGCAAAGATTTTATCTTCACTGATGACAAAATTCTTGATGACCAACATCAGAATAATGGTCAACACATTGGAAACAAAATAATACAAACTCAGTCCACTGGCATAGTTGTTAAAGAAAAACAGCATCATTAAGGGCATCAAATACATGATTACTTTCATGTTCGGCATCCCGGGTTGTTGTGGAGCTTGTTGTTGTCCAGCCGTCATCATGGTGTAAAAGAAAATCGCAATGGAAGCTAGAATTGGAAATAAACTGATGTGGTCTCCATAAAAAGGAATATTAAACGGAAGCTCATACACAGAATCATAAGACGACAAGTCATCGGCCCATAAAAAGCTTTTCTGTCGCAGGGCAAAAGCCACTGGAAAGAAACTAAATAAAGCATAAAACACTGGCAGTTGTAACAATGCAGGCAAACAACCCGACATAGGGTTAGCTCCAGCCTTATTGTAAAGTGCCATGGTTTCTTGCTGTCTCTTCACCGCATCGTCTTTGTATTTCTTGGTGATCTCTTCGACCTCTGGCTTTAAAACCTTCATTTTAATTTGCGAAACATAGGACTTATAGGTCACAGGAGACATGGCCAAACGAACGATAATGGTCATCACAATAATCGCAATTCCAAAAGGAAGAAATGAACTCAAGAAATTAAAGAGGGGAATGAAGATGGATTTGTTGATCCAACCAAAAATACCCCATCCAAAATTGATGCTTTTCTCGATTCCAAGTTCATACTTGGCTAACATTTTATACTCTGAAGGACCAAAGTACCACTTAAAGGCATGAGCCAATTCACCCGTACTTTTCAAGGGAACTATTGTACTGTACTTTTTGGTAAATTTTTGCTCTTCACCCTCTTCAGCTTCAATGCTTTTAGAGCTAATCACTACTTTGTCGAAACGCTGTGCAGGAATTAAAATTGAATTGAAAAAATGCTGCTTGTATCCCAACCATTGAACATCGGCTACCTCTTCTTCGTCATCACCGCTTATGGATAGTTCATTTACTTTCTTATCCTCATAACCATAGGTTAATTCTGTATATCTGTTCTCGTATTCGATGCTGCGTGAATTTCGTAAGGCAGTTAAATCCCACCGTAACTCTTGCGCTATATTATCGTTAATGATCTGTTGCATTCCCTGGGAGCGGATTGAAAAATCAACCATAAAATCCTCTGCTGTGAGGGAATAGCGAAAGGCAATCCACTGACTGGAATTGAGTGCCGCTTTGAGGAGTAGCACCATTGACCCATTTTCGTTGCTTAATTCAGGAACAAAATTTAAATCAGCTGTATTCAGGGTTCTTCCATCCAAAGTTGTGAAAGAAAAATTCATGTATTGATTTTCTTCAACCAAGTTCAAGGGCTGATTCAAATAATTGGTGTACCCCTTCAAATAAGCTTTGGTCATTTGACCGCCTTGGGTAGAAAATTCAAAGGAAAGTACTTCGTTTTCAAGGGACACAAAGGTATTTTCTCTCGGTTGCACCAAATTGGCAAAAGAACCATAGCTGGCCTGTAATTGCAATTGCTGAATTGAATCAGCAAGACTTGACACAGCAGGCGATGTTGTTATTTCTTTCTCTGCAACTGGCTCGTTGGTAACTTCATCTACTGGTTGCTGGTTCATGAGCATCCAGGTCATGATAATGGCAATTAAAACAAAGCCAATAAATTGATAGGGGTCAAATTTTTTCTCTTCCATGGTGGGTTTTATTCGGAACGAGAGTAGCCTTGGGCTGCCTCAACAAAATTAATAAACAGTGGGTGTGGATCAAGAACAGTGCTCTTGTATTCCGGATGATATTGCACACCCACAAACCATGGATGATTTGGATTTTCAACAACCTCAACCAAACCGGTTTCGGGATTAATTCCTGTGGCTATTAAGCCAGCGTCTTCAATGGCCTTCTTATACTCATCATTAAATTCATAACGATGACGATGGCGCTCTTCAATCATTGTCTTTCCATACACACCGTGAACCAAGGAGCCTTCTTTTAAGGTACATTTCCAAGCGCCTAAACGCATGGTTCCTCCTTTATCTATGATTGCTTTTTGATCTTCCATGATCGAAATGACTGGATCTGTACATTGCTCATCCATTTCTATAGAATTAGCATTTGGTAGCTTGAGTACATTTCTTGCATGCTCAATTACAGCCATTTGCATTCCCAAACAAATGCCCAAGAAAGGGATTTTATTTTCTCGCACATAGCGTATTGCTTCTATCTTGCCTTCTATTCCTCTTTCTCCAAATCCTGGCGCAACGATAACCCCATCCATGCCTTGAAGTTTTTCGTTTACATTGTTTGAGTCTAAATACTCCGAATGAATGGAATGAATTTCAACTTTGGTTTCATTTATGGCTCCAGCATGACTTACTGCCTCTAAAATAGATTTATAGGAATCTTGTAATTCAACATATTTCCCAACAAGACCAATTCGAATGGTATGTTTTGGATTTTTAAACTTGTGTAAAAACGCTTTCCATCGCTCTAGATCAGCTGTTCCGGGAGCAGGCAATTGCAGTTGTTCTAAAACAACCTTATCCAAACCTTCTTCTTGCATCAACAGGGGAACATCGTAGATGGTTTGCGCGTCGATAGACTCAATGACGGCTCCTTTTTTTACGTTACAAAAAAGGGCTAATTTTTGTTTG
>CAJQKN010000042.1 GCA_905478905.1 uncultured Flavobacteriaceae bacterium
GTATCGCCTTGGCTTACAATCGCAATGATTCTCCCTTTACGGGACTTGATTTCTTGAATATTGGAAACTACTTTTTCGTAATAACCTTTTTTTGTTGCAATAACTACTACAGGCATTTCTTCATCAATTAAAGCAATTGGACCGTGTTTCATTTCTGCTGCAGGATAGCCTTCAGCGTGGATGTAGGAGATTTCTTTCAGTTTTAAAGCGCCCTCTAGTGCAACAGGAAAATTGTATCCACGCCCTAGATAAATGCAGTTGCTAGAAGTTTCAAAAGAAGCAGCAACCTCTTCTATGTAGGATTGAGACGCAAAAATAGATTCAACCTTATTCGGTAGATCTTCCAATTCAGTTACATATTCTTGGTATTGAGAACGAGACAAGGTTCCGTTAGCTTTTCCTAAATACAAACCAATTAGGGCGATTACTGTTATTTGTGTAGTAAATGCTTTGGTCGAAGCTACGCCAATCTCGGGGCCTGCATGGGTATAACAGCCTGTATTGGTAATTCGCGAAATTGTAGACCCAACAACATTACAAATACCATAGACAAAAGCTCCTTTTTCTTTGGCAATATTTATGGCAGCAATGGTATCTGCTGTTTCGCCCGATTGGGAAATAGCAATTACAACATCGTCTGGGTAAATAATGGGATTTCTATAACGAAATTCAGAGGCATACTCTACCTCAACAGGAATTCGGGTAAAATCTTCAATCAAATATTCGGCGACTAAACCGGCATGCCAAGAAGTGCCACAGGCAACAATCAGAATTCGTTTTGCTTTGAGGAAGCGGTTCTCGTGCTCCCGTAAACTCGAAAGGGTAATTACCCCTTCTTGAGAAAGCAGCCGTCCTCTAAGTGTGTCTTTGATGGCATTAGGTTGCTCGAAAATCTCTTTGAGCATAAAATGATCGTAGCCTCCTTTTTGGATGTTCTCTAGGCTTAATTTAAGCTTCTCAACATAAGGTTCAACCTCAAGATCATCTTGAATTTTATGGATTTTGATGGACTTGTTTCGGCGGATAATTGCCAAATGTTCTTCTTCTAAATAAATAACATTTTTGGTGTATTCAACAAATGGGGTCGCATCTGAAGCTACAAAAAACTCGTCTTCTCCTATCCCAATGGCCAAAGGGCTTCCTAGACGAGCAGCAACAAGTTCGTTGGGTTTTCTTCGATCAAAAACAACTATAGCGTAGGCACCAACCACCTGCGAAAGAGCAATCTGAATCGCTTTCCCTAATTTAACGTTTTCTTTGTCTTGTACATCCTGAATCAAATTGATCAAAACTTCTGTATCGGTATCTGATTGGAAGGTGAAACCTCGGTGCTGGAGTTCCTTTTTCAAGGAAGAGTAATTTTCAATGATTCCATTGTGAACAATCACCAGATTCCCGGAATTGGACGTTTGTGGGTGTGCATTTACATCGTTTGGTACACCGTGTGTTGCCCACCTAGTGTGCCCAAGGGCCAAAGTGGCTTCTTGTTCAGGCTGTTTAGCAATAAGCGCTTCAAGGTCGCTTACCTTTCCTTTTGTTTTTAAGGTATGTAAAGCACTACCATTGAAAATTGACATTCCGGTAGAATCGTATCCTCGGTATTCCAAACGTTTCAAACCTTTGATTACAATGGGTTGGGCTTGCTTATTTCCAATATAGGCGACAATTCCACACATATGATATAATTAATTGGAGAGATCTGTATAAATTATTTCAAGTTTTAGACGTTTATCCAGGAATTCTTCGGGTGGGTTAGGACCAATCAAAACGGTTCCCAGTGGATTGTTTAAGGCACCCAATGGATACTCGACTTGTTCCATTTCACTTCCAATGATTGCCTTCGTTGTGACAAACATATTAATGTCGGAGGTAACAACCAATCCAAGGGGATTGTTCTCAACCAAATCATCACCAGTAGAGCGAATTAAATCAGAGATATGCTGGGTGATGCGAAACTTGTATCGGAAAGGAATACCATCTTTGTACTCTAATATACCGCTATGTATTGTCTTATTTTCCAAAGCAACTCTACCTGTTGTTGGGTCGGAAAAATAGTCTGGCAAAGGCATGTTGTCCTCTAATTTGTATAAGTATAATCGCTCAGCGATTCGGTCATTTTCAGACCAATTGCTTGTAATGGTAGGGTCTACATAAAAGATTAAATTGGCTTCATTAATCAATATGTTTGTTGTTCTCATGTCTTCAAGAACTTGTGTGGTTTCATCCTGATCAAACAAACGAATTGTTCCTCTAGTTCCCATAGCACCTTTAAGCAGCATCTTCTCCTGAGGAGAAACAGTGGCATTCGAATTATTGGAGGGATAATTTTTTAAATGATTAATTCGCACACCCCCTAGACTTATAATTTGGGTGTTTTGAGCAACATCTATTGTATCATCCGTAAGATCATCTTCTGTGCCTTGATCGTTATAGACGTCATAGTCATATGCTATTGTAATCCTGGCACCAACAAGGTTAAGCAAAAGGTACAGATCGTCTGATGGACTTTCCATACGAACATTAATCCCTTTGACATGATTCGTGAAGTTGTTGTTGTTTGCAAGAGGATCATTTCCCTCTTCATCAATTATTTTTTCTTGAAAAAAAGATGGGTCTAAAGGAACTCTTATACGAGGAGAAAGTCGTGTTTCTACTCGGGTGGTTTCATCTATATCTGTTGTTTCTGGGTCGTCTTCGGTAAAATTAAATCGTACTTCCTCAAAGTTCAATTGTATGGGTGCATCGTGTAACGTAGCGGCAGTAAAGCCTTCTTCATAAAAATCTCTTCCAGAAAAATAAGTACTGGCTGATTCAAAGTTATTGTTGGGGTCGAGCGTATTGAAAAAATAGTTCAGCTCGGTTACCTTGAGATTAAATGTTGCCTCCCTATTTCCAAATATTGAATCAATTTCATACACTTTGTTGGCGGCCTCATAGGTAGCATTATCTGTGTCGACATCGTCATTTATACCATCGCCATCAGAATCCCGATCCAATGGGTTAGTCCCTCCCTGAGTTTCAGCTAAATCCGTTAATCCATCCCCATCAGAGTCACTATCGCTAGAAGCTGGATCAACATCAAAAGCGTTAATCACTCCATCGTTGTCATCATCTAATTGGTTGTTTAAAAATGGGATTTCAAGGTAAACAGCCGTTACACGCTCGTTTTCATTAATTACCTTAATGTTGGTTGAATCTCCAGCTTCTTCTGCTTCCTGAGTATAGGTTCCAAAACGCGCATTGTTGGTTATGGATAGTTGAGTGGTGAAGTTGGCTTCTCTGCGTCCAAGAAAGCCAAAATCATGCATCCCAAAATGAACAGTGGTTAATTGATCCGATTGAACATCGGTCAAGGGGTCAATCGATACATAAACTGGAAATTCGCGTGATTCAGTATTAAATTGATCCGTATCAATTAGATCTACACCAACAGTGTTAAATTCGGGATTACAGGCAGATATGAGGACGGCAAGGATTCCTAAACGGAATGTCTTTTGAAAGATTTCCATGGGTGTATTAAAGGAAATTAGTATTAAAGAAATCGACGTGAGCAGTCTCCTCTTTGCTCTCTGCAAAAGATAAGGTAGGCTTGGTGCTTGCTTCGATTTGTTGTGTCAATTCAGTTGAAAATTTGTCGCCTGCCATCACCAATCCATCAGAATGATCTATGGCTAATTGCATCAATTGATCATAGCCAGGCGTTGCCAAAGAAGATAAATCTGTTGTTATTTGATCAAATGCAATTTTATCTCTCAGGTTGGGATCAAGGGTTCCTCCCATATCTTCTGGATAGATAGAGGTAACAATTTTGCTGTGCTCAAAAATTGGGTCTTGTGAAAAATAGGTTTTCATATAAAGCGGGAAAAGTGCAGTAAACCACCCGTGAAGATGGATTATGTCTGGTGACCAGTTCAGTTTTTTTACTGTTTCAATAACTCCTTTGGTAAAGAAAATCATACGTTCGTCATTGTCTGGAAACAAAGCACCCTCTTTATCGTGCAACATTTCTTTACGCTTAAAATACTCTTCGTTGTCGATAAAGTAAACTTGCATGCGCTCTTTTGGAATAGAAGCAACTTTAATAATCAAAGGCATGTCCATGTCGTTTATGACAAGATTCATTCCAGAAAGCCGGATGACCTCATGCAATTGATGACGACGTTCATTGATCAATCCATAACGCGGCATGAAAATTCGTGTTTGTCCACCAGCGTCATTAATTTGCTTTGGGATTTTAAACGAATTAATAGATCGTTCTGTTTGAGGAAGATAGGGTATGACTTCTGAAGAAATTACAAGTACTTTTTTATTTTGCATAAAATCGTGTTAGCCTTCTATTGCGAAAGTTTAGCAAAATTACGAAAAATCTTCCGATCATTAGAAAAAACAGTACTTTTAGCGTGTTAATCTTTTCCTAAATGAAGGTTTTTAAAGAACAGTTCGCTCTGAACAATTACCTCAAAACAAAAACTGTTGATTCCATCGGCCTTGTTCCCACTATGGGTGCCTTACATTTTGGGCATCTTACCCTCGTAGAAAAAGCAATGAATGAAAATAATTGTGTAATTGTGTCCATTTTCGTGAATCCAACACAATTTGATGACATTTCCGATTTAAATGCCTATCCCAAAACACTGGAAGAAGATCTTCAGAAATTGGCTCCTTATGGAGATAAAATTCTTGTATATGCACCAGACGTAAGGGATGTTTATCCCGGAACAGCCACCTCTTCCAATCGGTATACTTTTGGATTGCTCGAAACCACCATGGAAGGAAAAAAACGAGCAGGACATTTTCAAGGAGTAGCAACAATTGTCCATAAATTATTGGCTGGATTTAATCCCACTCGGGCGTATTTTGGTGAAAAAGACTATCAACAATTGTGCATTATTCATCAGTTAGTTGCGCAAGAGCAACTTCCGGTGACAATTGTTAGTTGCCCAATCATCCGAGAAAAAGATGGCTTAGCGATGAGTTCGAGAAATAGGCGACTAAATCAAAAAGAACGTTCGCAAGCCCCCCTAATATATGCAACGCTTAAAAGATCAATCGCATTAAAAACCAGTTCATCACTCGAGGAAATCAATCATATTGTCACCTCTACCTTTGAACAAAATCCGGCCTTTAAATTGGATTATTTCTGTATTGCAGACGCCCGCTCTTTGCAACCCATAACAACGATTAAACCCGACCAAACTGCCCGTGCGTTTATTGCAGTGAAATTGGGAGACGTTAGGTTAATTGACAACGTCAATTTTTAATATCTTTGCCGCATGCAAATTGAAGTTTTAAAATCTAAAATACATCGCGTTACCGTTACTGGAGCCGATTTAAATTATATCGGAAGCATAACCATTGATCGTGAATTGATGGATGCTGCCAACCTTATTGCGGGAGAAAAGGTACAGATTGTCAATGTCAACAATGGAGAACGCCTTGAGACCTACGTTATCGAAGGCGAACGTAACTCTGGCGAAATAACCTTGAATGGTCCGGCTGCACGAAAGGTTCAAAAAGGTGATATCATCATCATTATTAGCTATTGTAGCCTCCCGTTTGAAGAGGCAAAAGAAATGACCCCATTACTTGTTTTTCCTGATGAATCAAATAACTTGCTTCATTAGGTTTGAAAAAAACAACGCAAAACAAAATAGTCAAAACCATCATCCCTTTATTAATTGGGATTTTGTTTATCTATTTATCCTTAAAAAACACCACCGAACAAGACCGAACTGCCATTTACAATTCAATTAAAGATGCCCACTATGGATACATCTTTTTGTCGTTGATTTTGGGCTTATTGAGTCATCTTTCTCGAGCATATCGTTGGAATTTTATGCTCAATCCATTGGGCTACAAGCCCAGGCTAATCAATAATATCTTGGCGATCTTCATAACCTATATTGCCAACCTTGGCGTACCGCGATCTGGAGAGTTTTTCCGCGCAACCGTCATGCAAACCTATGAGAAGATTCCTTTTGAAAAAAGTTTTGGAACCATTATAGCAGAACGTACGGTTGACTTGTTTATGTTGTTAATCACGATTGGGCTTGCCCTTTTATTGGAATCTGATTTAATCTATTCCATGCTAGAAGAACGCTCGGTGAATCCTTGGTCAATTCTCCTGATTGCTTTCTTTGTGACTGGTTTTATTTATGTTGCATTTTTACAATTGAAAAAAACTAATCATCCATTTGCTCAAAAAATATTCTCTCTGTTAAAAGGATTGTCTGAGGGCTTTTTAACCCTTGTTCGAATGGAAAAAAAGTGGGCCTATCTTTTCCATACAGTTTTTATTTGGACAATGTATATCGCTATGTTTTACATCATCAAACTATCCTTACCCGAAACCCAGTCCTTGGGTTTTGAAGCCATTTTGATTGGGTTTATTGTTGGCGCTTTAGCCATTTCGGCCACCAATGGCGGAATAGGTATTTACCCTTTTTCGGTTTCCTTGGTTTTGATCAGTTATGGCATCTCCAAAGAATCCAGTCTAGCCTTTGGCTGGATCATGTGGTCGGCCCAAACAATCATGGTCTTGTTTTTTGGAAGTTTATCTTTCTTTTTACTGCCACTTGTAAATCGTAAAAACTAAGGTTCATTTTATTTTGACAGCCCGATAGGCTTCGTTAATTTTAAGCATGAGTAAAGTAAAAAAAGCTTTTTTTTGTCAAAAGTGTGGAAATCAACATGCTAAATGGCAGGGGCAGTGCTCTGCCTGTAAAGAATGGAACACCTTGGTGGAGGAAATCATCGAAAAACCTGCTGCGAAAGGCTGGGAAGCCCCTCAGAAAAAAGACACACTAGTCGCCCAACCCATTCCCATTACTCAAATCGAAACCCAAAGTGAAAAACGCTTAAGTTGCCGCGACGAAGAACTCAACAGGGTGTTGGGTGGTGGATTGGTCCCCGGTTCAGTTACTCTCTTAGGAGGAGAACCTGGAATTGGAAAATCAACCTTACTGCTTCAAATATCTCTTTTACTACAACAAAAAGTCCTTTATGTTTCGGGAGAAGAAAGCCAACGACAAATAAAACTGCGTGCAGATCGAATTGATGCAAGCAATGAAAATTGCTATGTCCTCAGCGAAACCGGGACCCAAAAAATATTTCATCAAATAAACGAACTTGTCCCTGATGTAGTCATTATTGACTCCATACAAACCCTTCAGACAAGCCATATTGAAAGTAGTCCCGGAAGCGTGTCCCAAATTAAAGAATGTACTTCTGAACTGATTCAATTTGCCAAAAAAACACATACACCGGTTATCCTGGTTGGACATATCACCAAAGATGGAAACATTGCTGGACCCAAAGTCTTGGAGCACATGGTCGACACCGTCTTGCATTTTGAGGGGGATCACAACCATATTTATCGCATTTTACGGGCCCAGAAAAACCGTTTCGGTTCAACTGCAGAAATTGGCATATACGAAATGTTATCGAGTGGTTTACGCGGAGTGAATAACCCCAGCGAATTATTACTTTCTCAAAATCAGACTGAAATGAGTGGGCACGCCATTGCCAGTACAATGGAGGGAATTCGTCCTCTCATGCTAGAGGTACAAGCGCTGGTTAGTACTGCTGTTTATGGAACACCTCAGCGAAGCACAACCGGCTTTAATGCCAAACGTTTAAATATGTTGTTGGCTGTTTTAGAAAAACGCGCTGGTTTCCAATTGGGAGCCAAAGATGTTTTTCTCAATATAACAGGTGGAATAAGTAGTGAAGATCCCGCGCTTGATCTAGCAGTGGTGGGCGCTATACTGTCCAGTCATCACGATATTGCCTTAGAAAAAAATACCTGCTTTGCCGCAGAAATTGGTCTTTCTGGAGAATTGCGTCCTGTACCCAAACTGGATCAACGCATTCGAGAAGCAGAAAAACTTGGTTTTGAGACAATTATAACAGCAAAATTCAAACAAGATGATTTTCCAAAAACCGGAATTAGAATAGTTATGTTAAGTAAAATAGAAGAGGTCGTTGATCATTTATTCGGCTAAAAAAATTACCTTTCAAAAACTAAAATTTGTCTTAAATACTTTTTGTGTTATGGAAAAAATCATCCAATCCTTTTTAAATGAAGTCGGTCAGCGCAATCAAAATGAACCTGAATTTATGCAGGCCGTGACAGAAGTTGCTGAAACAGTAATTCCGTATATCGTGAAAAACGATATTTATTACGGTCAAAACATCTTGATGCGTATGGTAGAGCCTGAACGCGTTGTTTCGTTCCGAGTAGCATGGATCGACGACGAAGAAGAAATTCAAGTCAACCGTGGATATCGAATTCAAATGAATTCCGCCATTGGTCCCTACAAAGGTGGGCTGCGCTTTCACCCATCAGTAAACCTTAGTGTGTTAAAGTTTTTAGCCTTTGAACAAGTTTTTAAAAACAGTCTAACCACCCTACCCATGGGCGGAGGAAAAGGAGGTTCAGATTTCAACCCAAAAGGTAGGTCTGATACTGAAGTTATGCGTTTCTGCCAAAGTTTTATGACCGAGCTTTTTCGCCATATTGGCCCAAACAGAGATATCCCTGCGGGAGATATTGGAGTTGGAAGTCGTGAAATCGGTTATTTGTTTGGACAATACAAACGCTTAAAAACTGAATTTACCGGAGTTCTTACTGGAAAAGGGGTGAGCTGGGGAGGATCTTTGATCCGTCCCGAAGCAACTGGCTATGGAACCGTTTACTTTTGTCAGAAAATGCTCGCCACAAAGGACGACAGTTTTAAAGGCAAGAAAGTGGTCATTTCTGGATCTGGAAATGTAGCCCAATATGCCGCAGAAAAAGTCATTCAGTTGGGTGGAACGGTCTTAACTCTTTCCGATTCTTCTGGTTTTATTTACGACAAAGAAGGCATTACAGCAGAAAAACTGAACCATATTATGGAATTGAAAAACGTTCAACGGGAACGTATTCACAAATATCTTGAGAAATACCCTTCGGCTGAATACCATAAAGGGAAAACCCCTTGGGGAATTGCCTGCGATGTTGCACTACCCTGTGCTACTCAAAACGAACTCTTCCTAGAAGATGCCAAACAATTGGTTGCCAATGGCTGTATTTGTGTAGGCGAGGGAGCCAATATGCCCACCTCCCCTGAAGCGATTCACCATTTCACCGAAAAGAAAATTTTGTTTGCTCCTGGAAAAGCTTCCAACGCTGGAGGGGTTGCTGTTTCTGGTCTTGAAATGGCGCAAAATTCATTGCGCTACAGCTGGTCAAGAGAGGAAGTAGACGGTAAACTTCAAAACATCATGGGAGATATTCATCAATCTTGTGTAGATTACGGAACAGAAAATGGATATACCAACTATGTTAAAGGAGCTAATATTGCCGGATTTGTAAAGGTAGCAGACGCCATGCTAGCGCAAGGTGTAGTCTAATTCCTTACTATGTTGATCCAAACAAAAGCGATTGTTCTCCATACGCTGAAATACAATGATACAAGTCTAATTGCGCATTGTTATACTGAGGCCTTAGGAAAACAATCGTTTTTGTTAAAAGGGATTTTGAGTGCAAGGAAGGGTGGCATTAGAAAGGCATATTTTCTTCCAATGACACAGTTGGAAATTCAGTTTCAACACAAAAACAAAGGAGGCTTAAACTTTCTCAAAGAAGTTAAAATTCTGCATCCCTATCAGCAATTATACACTGATATTAAAAAAAATGCCCTCGTTTTATTTCTCTCCGAAATCATCTATAAAAGTCTAAAAGAAGAAGAAACAAATCCCTTGCTCTATGAGTTTCTCGAAAACGCTTTCTTGTGGTTAGACTCCAACGAAGATATTGCCAATTTTCATTTACTCTTTTTGCTCAAACTTTCACAATTTTTAGGATTTTACCCCCATTTAGATCAAGAAAACGGACCGTACTTTAATTTGGAAAGCGGCTGTTTTACATCATCAACCCCCCTAGAAAAACACATCAAAGGCAATAGCGCTCAACTCTTAAAAGAGTTGTTGGGCATGAATTTTGCTGGAATCAAAAGGCCAAAAATTAATCAACATACCAGACGTGAACTTCTCGAGGCAATGGTTAACTATTTTGAATTACATTTGCTTGGGTTTTCAAAACCGAAATCCCTATCCATATTACATGACGTTTTTGACTAAAACCTCCATTATTTTTCTCCTCATGTGCTCCCTTTTTTGCCAAACACTTTTTGGCCAGAAAGTGAAGGTCATTGATGCCCTTACACAGCAACCCTTGGAAGAGGTTTTTATTGTGAGTCAAGACAATAAACGCTATAGTACTAGTGATAAAGAAGGTTCTTTTGACTTAACCGATTTTGAAGCTTCTGACCGCTTGTCCATTAAAATGATGGGGTATGAATCCCTTGTTTTATCCCAAAAAGAAATCAAAAGGAGAAGCTACGTTATTGCCTTGTTTTTGGATGAAAAAAAATTATCTGAAATTATTTTATCGGTCGCGCGAACAGCCACTCAATCCAAAAAAATTGCCGAAAAGGTTAGCATCATTAACAAAGCTAGCATCAAAAAATTTTCACCGCGAACTGGGGCAGAGTTATTACAAATTGCGCCAAGTGTTCGATTGCAACAGTCTCAAGCGGGGGGTGGGAGTCCTGTCCTAAGAGGGTTCGAGGCTAACCGCGTTTTATTAGTGGTAGACGGTGTGCGACTCAACAATGCCATTTATCGTTCTGGCCATCTACAAAATGCCATTACGATTGACCCCAATAGCATTGAGCGAGTTGAAGTTATTTATGGTTCTTCTTCTGTTGGCTATGGCTCTGATGCCCTTGGAGGTGTGGTTCATTACTATACCAAAACCCCTAAAATAAATAACGAAAAACGATTCAATAGCGAGATTTCTTCCCGCTATGCAAGTGCGCAAAAGGCCTTGAATTACCACCTAGAAACAGAAGTGAGTTTTAACAAATGGGCCAGTTATACCAGTGTGAGTTTTTCCAACTTTGGTGATGTTAGCATGGGAAAAAATCGCCAACATGGATATGAGGACTGGGGCTTGGTTCCTAACTATTCTGCCAATACTGAAACAGCGTTTTTTGTCGGCCCAAGCGTAAATCCAAACCCGAATATTCAAAAAAATAGCGGCTATTCACAATGGGATATTCTTCAAAAAGTAGCGGTAACTCTCCCCATGGAATCTCAGTTTTTATTGAACATCCATTATTCAACCTCATCTAACATCCCTCGCTTTGATAAACTTAACGAATATCGAAATGGATCCCTGCGATTTGCTGAATGGAACTATGGCCCTCAAGGACGACTTTTGATTTCACCCCAGCTCAAACTTTTCCCAAAGAAAAGATTCCTTTATAAAGGAACAGTTACAACTGCCTTCCAACAGGTTGAAGAGTCGAGAATACAACGACGCTTTAACAGTCTAAATCGTGAAACCCAACAAGAAAAGGTCAAGGTGTATAGCATTAATGGCGATTTTGAATTTGCCAAAAGAGGAGTATCAAGTTTTGCATACGGTTTTGAATTGATCCGCAATAATATCTCCTCAAGGGCAATTTCTCATGGACTTGTCGTTGAGAATGGAACTGTTATTGGACTTCAAAACCCACAACCCATTCCCAGCCGCTACCCTTCGGGTGGGAGTGTCTATTCAACTGCTGCGCTATACGGGAACTACCGATTGGATATTAACCCAAAAACTACCTTTGCTCTAGGAACAAGATATACCGCAACCCGTTTGGAGGCCTCCTGGGAAGAACAGGCTTTAATTGATTCTCGCCTCAATCGTGTAGATGCTAAAAATGATGCCTTAACAGGAAGCCTATCCCTCTCCTATCGTCCACAAAAACCATGGAGAATGAGTCTTTTATTTTCAAGCGGATTTAGAGCGCCCAATGTCGATGACCTGGGAAAAATTCGAGAAAACAACGGAACACTCTTGGTCCCAAACCCAAGCCTACAACCCGAATTTGTATATAATATTGACGGTGGAATTTCTTTTGTACCAAAAAATAATCGGCTAAACCTTAATCTTCGGTTTTACAACTCCTCCCTGCGAGATTATATTGGACGAATGCCCTATAACATTCGTGGTGATAGCTCAACCCAAGAAGAAAGTACAGTCATTTTTATCAAGGAAGTTGTAACAACCCTAGCCAATGCAAATATTGGAAATGCACGTATTTACGGCCTTTCTTTTGAGGGAAAATGGAAGCTTACCGAGTCTCTAACTGCTGCGGCAAATCTTACTTATACAGATGCCTCTGAGAATCGATTGATTGGTCCACTTCCCTCTATTCTTCCTTTATTTGGGGGAGCTGATTTAAGCTACGAGAAAGAAGCTTTGAGTCTTCGTTTGCGCATGCAACACAATGGAGCAAAAAATCCAGAAGATTACAGTTTAGGAGGTGAAGATGGTCTAGAAGAAACACCTGTGGTGTTTAATGATGGAACAACAATCACCTATGCTGGATCGCCCAAATGGACGACTTTTTCTCTGTATAGCACCTACCAATTTCCCAATGGTGTAGGAATAAATATTGCTTTAGAAAATATTTTTGACACACATTACCGCAGCTTTGCTTCAGGAATTTCTGCTCCGGGAAGAAGTTTAAACCTAGGGGTAAATTTAGATTTCTAATGTGTTTTCGCCTTCAAGGCTTCTTTCCCTCCCTTTTCCCACTCTGCTTTTAAAACACTTAAAACCACGCTGTCTCTTCTTCCTTCCCCCGCTCGGCAATTACTTCGCAGGGTTCCTTCCATAACACAACCTAATGCGAGCATAGCCTCTATACTTCTTTGGTTTCGTGCATCAGCGCGAAACTCTACTCGTTCAATTCCTAAAACCTCAAAAGCATGACTTAGCAAAAGTAATTTACATTGTCGGTTTAAACCTGTTCGCTGAAATGCTTTTCCATACCATGTAAAACCGATGCTGATACGTTTATGGTAAAAATTAATGTCATAAAAACGGGTACAGCCTGCAACTTCTTCGCTTTGTTTGTCAAAAACCAAAAAAGGATATGCTTTGCCAATCGCTCGATCTGCTAGAGCATTAGATATGTAGGCTTTCAACTGATGTCCTCCCGCTGCAGTTTGAAGTGAATATTCCCATAATGAGGGTTCATTCTCGGAAAAGTACAGTAAACTTTCAACATCATTTTCGGTTAATGGACGCAGTAGAGCCCTTTCATTTTCAAGAATTAATTGACTAGAAAAATCAAATGACATAGAATAATACATTTGTTGTTAATTAGTTAAAGCATAAATGTATAAAATTCCTTATTTTCGCAGCTTTAGATCAATCCCTATGGGCTTTAAGGAACATAAGCAACTCAATCTCGCTGCTGTAGCACAAGATATCCTTTCTTTTTGGGAGGAAGAATCAATTTTTGAAAAGAGTGTAAGTACCCGTGAGGGACAACCTCCTTATGTCTTTTATGAAGGGCCTCCCTCGGCCAATGGAATGCCGGGTATTCATCATGTCATGGCCCGGGCAATTAAAGATATTTTTTGTCGCTATAAAACCCAAAAAGGCTTCCAGGTGAAGCGAAAAGCCGGGTGGGATACCCATGGATTGCCTGTGGAATTAGGCGTTGAAAAAGAGCTTGGGATTACCAAAGATGCCATTGGAAAAAGCATTAGTGTTGAGGACTATAACGAAGCCTGTAAAAACGCTGTGATGCGCTATACAGACGTATGGAATAAATTAACCCAAGAAATGGGGTATTGGGTGGATATGGAAGATCCATACATAACCTATAAATCAAAATATATAGAATCGGTTTGGTGGCTGTTAAAACAGATTTACGATAAAGATCTATTGTATAAAGGCTACACCATTCAACCTTATTCGCCAAAAGCAGGAACTGGATTAAGTTCCCACGAACTAAATCAACCCGGGACCTATCAAGATGTAACTGACACGACCGTCACGGCCATGTTCAAGACCATCGCCAATAGCTTACCTTCTGTCCTAAAAGGAGAAGAAGAATTGTATATTTTGGCATGGACGACCACCCCATGGACTCTTCCTTCCAATACAGCCTTAACGGTTGGAAAGAAAATTGATTATGTGGTTGTGCACACCTACAACCAATATACCTTCCTTCCCATAAAAGTTCTCTTGGCCAAAGCCTTGGTTGGAAAACAATTTTCAGGGAAATATACAGCGGTAGAAGACCAAACGCTTTTAGCTGACTACTCCGCTGATGCTAAAAAAATTCCTTTTTATATTTCAACTGAAATCAAGGGAGAGGCTCTCATAGGAATTAGATACGAACAATTATGGCATGAAGCACCGCTACCTCTTGAGCAGCCAGAAAACGCTTTTAGGGTTATTGCGGGAGACTTTGTTACTACCGAAGATGGAACAGGAATTGTACATACTGCACCTACTTTTGGAGCAGATGACGCTCAGGTAGCCAAAGAGGCTACTCCGCCCATTCCTCCTTTACTGGTCAAAGACGCCAATGACAACAAGGTTCCACTAGTCGATTTACAAGGGAAATTCTATGCTGGCTTACCCAATATTGGTGGGAAATATGTAAAAAACGAATATTATCCTGAAGGAGAGGCCCCTGAAAAATCTGTGGATGTGGAAATTGCCATTCGCTTGAAAGAAGAAAATCGAGCATTTAAAGTGGAAAAATATGTTCATTCCTATCCTAACTGCTGGCGTACCGACAAGCCCATTTTATATTACCCTCTTGACTCGTGGTTTGTAAAAGTCACCGATGTTCGTGATAAAATGGTTGAGCACAATAATAAAATTAACTGGAAACCAAAATCAACTGGAGAAGGTCGCTTTGGTAATTGGCTCGCCAATGCCAACGACTGGAACCTGTCTCGTTCCCGTTTTTGGGGAATTCCACTTCCTATTTGGCGAACAGAAGACGGTAAAGAGACTCGTATCTTTGGATCAGTAGAAGAATTAATGATCGCTATTGAAGAGGCTGTTTCTGCTGGTTTTATGCAAGAAAATCCCTTCAAGGAATTTGAAGTAGGTAATATGTCTGAGGAAAATTACGCCTCTATCGACCTGCATAAAAATAGTGTTGACCCCATCGTGCTTTGCAGTCCCAGTGGACAACCCATGAAGCGCGAAAGTGACCTTATCGACGTATGGTTTGACTCGGGAGCAATGCCCTATGCTCAATGGCATTATCCTTTTGAAAACAAAGCGAAAATAGACCAAAACGAAGCCTTCCCCGCCGACTATATCGCCGAAGGTGTCGACCAAACAAGAGGTTGGTTTTATACCCTTCACGCCATTGGCACCCTGGTATTTGACTCAATCGCTTACAAAAATGTTGTATCCAATGGACTTGTCTTAGATAAAAATGGACAGAAAATGTCCAAGCGTTTAGGCAATGCTGCCGATCCCTTTGAGACCTTACAAAAATATGGAGCCGATGCCACCCGTTGGTACATGATTTCAAATGCAAACCCTTGGGATAATTTAAAGTTTGACCTTGACGGAATTGCAGAGGTTTCTCGAAAGTTTTTTGGTACGCTGCACAATACCTATTCGTTTTTTACCCTTTACGCCAACATCGATGGCTTTAGCTACAAAGAGGCCACAATTCCAGTTAATGAACGTGCCGAATTAGATCAATGGATCATCTCTGAACTAAACCGATTGATTCTAGAGGTAGATGAAGCCTATAACGATTATGAACCTACCAAAGCCTCGCGTGCAATTTCTGAATTTGTACAAGAGATTTTAAGTAATTGGTATGTCCGTCTTTCCAGAAGAAGATTCTGGAAAGGAGAATATGCACTGGATAAAATTGCTGCCTACCAAACCCTGTTCGACTGTTTATTGACGATCAGTAAATTAATGGCTCCTATCGCTCCTTTTTATGCCGATCGTTTGTACAGAGATTTATGTGATGCTACAGAAGTAGAATTGTTTGCCTCTGTTCACTTGGCCAACTTCCCTTCTGCAAAAGAGCAATTGCGAAATCCTGGACTAGAAGACCGCATGGGCAAGGCAAGAACCATTTCCTCCCTTGCACTTTCTTTGCGCAAGAAAGAACAGATTAAAGTGCGTCAACCCCTTCAAAAAATAATGATCCCAGTGCGCAATGCAAACGAAAAAGAAGCTATTGAGCGTGTTGCTAATCTGATTCAATCTGAAATCAATGTGAAATCCATTGAATTACTTGATGATGCAAGTGACATCTTGGTCAAAGAACTTAAACCAAATTTTAAAGTGCTAGGACCACGCTTTGGAAAAAATATGAAGGCGGTTGTAAGCATCATTAATGGTCTAAACGAAGAACAACTCAAAAGCTTAGAAGCCAATCAAACCATAGCAGTAAATATTGGTGGTGAAACCGTCTACCTTGAACCCAACGATGTTGTAATTCAATCGAAAGACATTGAAGGCTGGCTGGTTGCAAACGGAAACGGGATGACTGTAGCACTCGACATTCAACTCGACAATGCCTTAATCGAAGAAGGAATTGCTCGGGAAATGGTCAACCGTATTCAAAACCTAAGAAAAGATGCCGGTTTTGAAGTGACTGATAAAATTGTTTTATATTTGAGAGAGGACAAGCAACTTGAAAAAGTGTTTGAAAATCATTTGGCCTATATCCAGCAAGAAACATTGACTGAAAAAGTTGTAATTGAAAAAGAATTAAGCACTGGTGAAAGCATTATATTTGATGAAATAAACACAATTGTAAACATAGAAAAAGTATAATTATGGGAACAGTAGTAAAAAATCGATATTCCGATAAGGACCTTGAAGAATTTAAGGTACTAATCGAAGAGAAAATTTTAAAAGCAAAAGAAGACCTTGATTTGCTTAAGAGTTCATATATGAACAATGGAAACAATGGAACCGAAGATACTTCGCCAACTTTTAAAGCGTTTGAAGAAGGTTCTGAGACCATGTCGAAAGAAGCTAATACCCAATTGGCCCTTCGTCAAGAAAAATTTATTCGCGATCTCAAAAATGCATTGATGCGTATCGAAAATAAAACCTATGGTGTTTGCCGTGTAACGGGAAAGTTAATCCAAAAACAGCGGTTAATTTTAGTGCCACACGCAACCTTGAGTATTGAAGCTAAAAACATGCAGAAATAGTCTTTCTTCGTCTCCTTTTTACTTGCTTAATTTTAGTGCCTGTTTATGGGCAACAACGTCAAAGTTATCGTTGGAAAGTGGCTGCTCTGGAACAAATTTCGCTTAGCCTTCCATTTGCCAACTCAATTTCTGTGCTTGCAACTAAAACCAACTTTGTGGAAGTGGTTTACAAAACAGAAGGAGAATACCAAAAAGCTGTCGTCTTAAGTCGTTTCATTGACGAAAACACAGTGCGCATAGAAGAACAATTGAACCCAAGTTTTTATCCTTTTCAAGATAAATTAAGTGCACACAAAGTGATGGCAACTACGCTTAAAATAAGCTACCCCGAAAAGTCCTCGCTTTCTTTAATGGCCAACTCTGCTAGGGTAGACTTAGATGGCTTATTCCCACAACTCGCCATCCAATTGGACGAGGGTTCACTTTACCTAAACAGCTCTTTTTCTCGTGGGAAGGTTAAAACCAATTCTGCCCATATTTATGCAGAAGAGTTAGAAAATCCTGTATTTGCCTTTTCCAAAAAAGGGAAAATTACAGGCCAAACAACGGCTAAACAAAACGCAACACTTATACTAGAAAGTAAGCGTGGAAATATTTTCATCAATTCAAATAGAAAATAACTACTTTTGAACTTTCTTGATTCAATGAAATTTAAACTTCCCAAAATAACACTGCAAAGTTCCGTTCTATTGATCTTTCTTCTTGTAGGACTGGATCAAGTCTCGAAATTTTACATTAAACTCAACTACCCACTTTCTGTTTACGGTCAGCCCGCCATTGTTGATTGGGGGTTTTTTAAACTCTTATTCATTGAAAACAAAGGAATGGCCTGGGGAACTAAAATAAATGACATCATTCCCTTTCTCGATGAGGATCTTGCCAAGTTACTATTGACTCTATTTCGTTTGGTCGCAATTGGCTTTCTTGGATTCTGGTTGCGTTCCTTATTGAAAAAAGAAAGTTCTCAATTACTTCGTTGGGCATTGTGTCTCATTTTTGCTGGTGCAATTGGCAACTTGATTGATTCTCTTTTTTACGGTGTACTATTTTCTCATAGCTACGGCCAAGTAGCCACATTATTTCCTGAAGAAGGCTATGCTCCTTTCTTCTATGGTCATGTGGTCGATATGCTTCAGTTTCCCTTGGTTTCATGGACCTGGCCTAACTGGTTGCCTTTGATTGGCGGCGAAGAATATACCTTCTTCGAATATGTATTCAATGTGGCCGACAGCTGCATTAGCACTGGAGTTGCTATTTTACTTTTATTCAACAAAAAGATTTTTGGTTAGCGAAAAGTATAGACCCGATCGGGTGTAACACAATAATCAAGACTAACATCAGTAACTTCTTTTGGAATGCTTTTTTCTGGTGAAAAAAAGGACAGACCAATTTTGATACAACTGGGTTTGCATGCTGCCAAGAATCGATCATAATAGCCTTTGCCATAACCAATACGATTCCCGCTTTCATCAAAAGCGAGAAGCGGTACAAAAACAACATCCAGTTGTTCAGGGAGTAATTCAATCCCATCTTGTGGCTCTGGAATTCCCCATCGGTTGGGCTTAATCAGTGTAGAATCGGTCAATACGATATGTTTCAACTCATGTTCAGTTTGCATGCGAGGAACAATCACTTGTTTGTCTTTGCCCTGCAAAATGGTTAATATATACTCCGTGTCTACTTCTCCCAATAAGCGGCTGCTTAAAAAAAGGTGAAAATAGCTGTATTCCCAAAGTGGTAAAGCCAGTACTTGGTTTGCTATGGCTAGACTATAGGACGCATTGAGATCGTCCTCAATGGATCTGCGTTTGTCCTTATAATATTGCCGAAGCTTTTTTTTATCCATGACATGAATTGTGCTCACAAAGAAAAGCATTATTTTTGGGTTAGAACCTCCTTTATTTATGGAACAGGATGACATTTCGTTACAGGTTAAAACCCTACCCTCTAGTCCTGGAGTGTATCAGTATTTTGACGACAAAGGAACCATTATATATGTGGGTAAAGCTAAAAACCTCAAGAAAAGAGTGCGTTCATACTTTACAAAAACCCATGACAATCAAAAAACGCGAATTCTTGTCAAAAAAATTGTCCGCATAGAACACATTGTTGTTGCTAGTGAGATGGACGCTTTATTGTTAGAAAACAACCTCATCAAAAAATACAAACCCCGCTACAATGTTTTGTTAAAAGACGACAAAACCTATCCGTGGATTTGTATTAAAAAAGAACGTTTCCCACGCATTTTTGTTACCCGTAAAGTCTTCAAAGATGGTTCAGAATATTTTGGTCCTTACACCAACATCAAAACGGTGTATACCCTCTTGGAATTGATTCGAGGGATTTATCCGCTGCGTAATTGTAGATTTGATCTTTCCCAAGAAAAGGTAGAGGCCAAAAAATATAAAGTTTGTTTGGAATATCATATGGGAAATTGTCACGCCCCTTGTGAAGATAAAGTAAGTGAAGCAGAATACGACGAAAATATAAAGGCCATTCGTTCAATCATTAAAGGTAATTTTAAAGATTCATTACAGAATTTTAAAACTCAAATGAATCGGCTCGCAGAAAAATTGGAGTTTGAGGCAGCACAAAAAATCAAAGAGAAGCTAGATGTCCTTGAAAACTACCAATCCAAATCGACCATTGTAAACCCAAAAATCTCCAATGTAGATGTTTTTTCTGTGATCACCGACGAGGCCTATGGCTATGTAAATTTTTTACAATTATCGCATGGGTCAATTATTCGGTCACACACCATTGAGATCAAAAAGAAATTAGACGAAACGCCCGAAGAATTGTTGTCTTTGGCCATCATCGAAATTCGTCAACGCTTCCATTCTCAATCTCCAGAAGTATATCTCCCCTTTCCAATTGATTTAGGAAAACAAATAAAAGTAACTGTACCCCAGTTGGGTGATAAAAAACATCTCGTTGAATTGTCAGAACGCAATGCCAAGTACTTTCGTATGGAGCGCTTTAAGCAAATGCAGATTGTGGATCCAGACCGGCATACCAATCGTTTGATGACACAAATGAAAGCCGATTTACGCCTGTCTGAAGAACCTAGGCATATCGAATGTTTTGACAACTCAAATCTACAGGGATCCAATCCTGTTGCTGCCTGTGTGGTTTTTCGCAACGGGAAACCCCATAAAAAAGATTACCGGCACTACAACATCAAAACCGTTGAAGGCCCCGATGATTTTGCCTCTATGGAAGAGGTCGTTTTTCGACGCTATAAGCGTTTAATGGATGAGGGGCAATCTCTGCCACAACTCATCATCATTGACGGAGGAAAAGGACAGTTGTCTTCCGCTCTAAAAAGTTTAGACCTTTTAGGTTTGAGAGGGAAAATTGCCATCATAGGTATAGCCAAACGTTTAGAGGAAATTTATTTCCCAGAAGACCCTATTCCGCTCTATCTAGATAAAAAATCGGAGAGTTTAAAGGTCATACAATTCTTGCGCAATGAAGCCCATCGTTTTGGGATTACACTTCACCGAAACAAACGCAGTAAAGGCGCAATTAAATCTGGCCTAGACGCTATCCCTGGCATTGGCCCTAAAACCAAAGAGACTTTAATCCGTAAATTCAAATCGTTCAAGCGTATCAAAGAAACACCCATGAACGAACTAATGAAGGTTCTTGGTGACAAGAAAGGAAAACAGCTTTTCGATTATTTACAGCAAAATAATAACAGTTAATTAAAGTTTAAAGCATTGGATAGCTTCTGAAGTTTAATTAAATTGCCCGCTAGAGTATTCCGATGAAAAATACATTTCTATATATTTTACTCCTATTTCCTGCTTGCTACAACTTTGCGCAAGACAATAGCCTGCTTCCAAAAGACGAGCCATTGGAAGCGTTTGGAGATGGAGAATGGTTTGAGTTTCGAATTCATTATGGCTTTTTTAATGCAAGTCGCGTTACCCTTGAATTAAACGCAGATACCTTAAATCAAGTACCTGTTTTTCATGCCAAAGGATATGGAAGGACAACTGGTTTTGCCCGCCTCTTTTTTAAAGTAGAAGATCATTATCAAAGTTATTTTGGTCAACAAGATGGTTTACCGCGAAAGTTTATTCGTGACATCAATGAAGGGGGCTATACCAAAGATGTTGAAATTCATTTTGATCACGATAGTAAAATCGCGAAAGTGAATGACAAAAAGAAAAAACAAAAAGCCGAACACAGCATCAATGACAATGTTCAGGACCTCATTTCTGCATTCTATTACTTGCGTAATTTTTATGACACTTCTCAATTAAAAAAAGGAAAAGACATTTTCCTCAATATGTTTTTTGACAATGAAAACTACCTCTTCAAATTACGCTATTTGGGAAAAGAAATAGTCAAAACCAAATTTGGAGACGTGCGTTGTATTAAACTTCGTCCCTATGTCCAAAGTGGACGAGTGTTTAGCGAGCAAGAAAGTGTTACCCTTTGGGTGAGTGACGACGCCAATAAAATTCCCGTAAAAATGCGGGCTGACCTTCGTGTAGGGTCTATTGACTGTGACTTAGAAAATTTTAAAAATCTACAACATCCCTTCGAAATAGCTGTACAATAACTGTTGTTAACTTTTGTAATAAAAGCGTTAAAAGGCTTTCGTTCCCTTTAAAAGTTTGCGAAATTTGTCACCATATGCGAATACCTCTTTTTTCTCTTTTAATGTCTCTCTTTTGCCTGTTCAGCTGTAGTGATGACTCAAAAAACAAATCGATTGAAGCAGATGCTGCTGCTGTCGTTGAAATCGAACCAGACATCCGCTATGGGTTCGACTACAATCAATATACGGTAAAGGAGTTAAAAATCAAACGTGGAGATACCTTTGGAGCTATTCTAGAACGCAATGGTATTGATTATCCGCAAGTATATGAAGTGCTTCAAAAAATTAAAGGGAAGGTCAATGTCCGAAAACTTCAGCTGGGAAAACCTTATACGCTTCTATTTAGCAAAAACGATAGTATTGCTTCACCAAAAGCGTTTATCTATCACCCAGATAACCTAGGCTATAGTGTCATTCAACTAAGGGACAGCATTTACGGGGAACAAGTCAACAAACCAATTCGTTCAGTAGAATTACAGGCCACAGGGGTCATTCAAAGTTCCCTCTACGAAACCATGCAAAACAGTGGATATAATGTCAACCTCACTTATTTTCTCTCCGATGTTTATGCCTGGACGATTGACTTTACCCGCTTAGACAAAGGAGATCGGTTTAAGGTTATTTATACCGAGAAATTTGTAGATGACAGTATCTCAGTAGGAATAGACAAAATAAAAGCCGCCTATTTCGAACACCGTGGAAAAGGGTTATATGCATACGAATTTGAAACCGATAGCATCAAAGGTATCGTTGATTATTTCGATGAAAATGCCAAAAACTTACGTCGCGCTTTTCTTAAGTCTCCTGTCAAATTTAGTCGTATCTCTTCGCGCTATAATCTCAAGAGAAGAATTGCCTACTACGGGAGAGTAAAACCCCATAAAGGAACCGACTATGCCGCGCCCGTGGGAACACCTATCATGGCGACTGCAAATGGTCGAATCGAGAAAGCTAGCTACACAAAAGGCAACGGAAACTATGTCAAAGTGAAGCACAACGCAACCTATTCAACCCAATACCTGCACATGAAAAGACGAAAAGTAAAAGTGGGGCAATATGTAAAGCAAGGAGATGTTATTGGATGGGTTGGAATGACGGGAAATACCTCGGGTCCTCATGTTTGCTATCGCTTTTGGAAAAACGGACGACAAGTAGATCCATTCAAACAAAAACTACCTGAAGCAAAACCAATTTCTAAGGAATTGAAAAAACAATTTTTTGCTCATATAGAACCTATATCAAATGAACTTGAATGTCTATCTTTTGAAAATGAAAAGTCGACAACCCTAGCAATGAACTAAACCATGGCATTACCAAATATCAATCCCACAAGCACCCAAAGCTGGAAAAAGCTTAGGGCTCATTTTGAAGAAATAAAAGATATTTCTCTTCAAAAGCATTTTGCTGAAAATCCCAATCGTTTTGAGGAATTCTCTATTGTGTGGGAAGATTTCTTAGTCGACTACTCCAAAAACCGCCTTACGAAAGAAACCCTTAATTTGTTGGAAGAACTCGCCAATGAGATTGGTTTAAAAGAAGCCATGGAGGCCTATTTTCAAGGAGAAGTCATTAATCAAACCGAGAAACGAGCTGTACTGCACACTGCTCTTCGTGTACCTGAAGAAACACAAATCTATCTTGACGGATTGGATGTTGTCCCAGAAATTCATGCGATTAATGCCAAAATAAAATCATTTTGTAATCAAGTCATCTCAGGAGAGCACAAAGGTTTTAGTGGTAAATCCATTACCCATGTGGTCAATATCGGTATAGGAGGGTCTGACCTAGGCCCTGCCATGGTGACCGAAGCTCTCGCCTTTTATAAAAACCACCTCAACGTTCAATTTGTCTCCAATGTAGAAGGAGATCATGTACGAGAAGTCATTAAAACCCTTGATCCTGAAACAACCCTGTTTGTGATTGTTTCTAAAACATTTACCACCCAAGAAACTTTGAGCAATTCAAGCACGATACGCAAATGGTTTTTAATGCATGCACCCGAAGAAGCTATTGCAAAACACTTTGTGGCCGTCTCAACCAATGAAGAAAAAATTGTTGCATTTGGTATTCATCCAGATAATGTTTTCCCAATGAAAGATTGGGTGGGGGGAAGATTTTCCTTGTGGAGTGCAGTAGGCCTAAGCATTGCTTTGGCTGTTGGTCCAGATCATTTTAACGCCTTACTTCGCGGGGCGCATAAAATGGACCAACATTTTAAAAACACTCCTTTTCAAGAAAATATTCCCGTAGTCCTTTCTTTACTAAGCATTTGGTACAACAACTTCTGGAAAGCCGAGAGTGAGGCCATTATTCCTTACACCCAATACCTGCGAAACCTTCCGGCCTATTTACAACAAGGCATTATGGAAAGCAATGGAAAAGGGGTTGATCGCAATGGCGAGAAAGTAAATTACCAAACTGGAACAATTATTTGGGGAGGATCTGGAACCAATGCGCAACACGCTTTTTTCCAACACATTCATCAAGGGACAAAATTAATCCCTGCCGATTTTATCGGATTTAAAACATCACTCTATGGGGAACAAGATCATCAAAATAAATTGATGGCCAACTTTATTGCTCAAACCGAGGCATTGATGCGCGGAAAAACTTTAGATGAGGCCACGGATGAGTTGAAAGCCAAAGGTATTCCCGCTGAGGAAATCAAGCGTCTTGCTCCTTTTAAAGTGTTTGAAGGAAACAAGCCAACCAATACGCTTTTAATTGACCAACTAAGCCCAGAAAGCATTGGGAAGTTGATCGCCATGTATGAACAAAAGATTTTCGTTCAAGGTGTGCTTTGGAACATTTTTAGCTACGATCAATGGGGTGTTGAATTAGGAAAACAACTTGCCAATACCGTTTTGGAAGATATTTCGAGCGATACTATTACTCCCCACGATCAATCGACGACTGCATTACTAAAGCATCTAAAAGCGCTGTAAATCCCTTCTCTTTTAGGAAGAAAAACGAATGTCTTTTATCCGCAGCTGAAGCGATACTTGTCCGTTCCATTCGTTTTGATCAATGGTATACAATACATCAAATGGGTCCCCTTTTGAAATGGCTTCGATATGGTGACCTAGGCCAAATCCAATACCAATTATTGGGCCCTGCGTTGTTTGAATAGATAAGCGTAAATGACTACTATCTTTTCCAACAAGCTTGCTTCCGCCACTATCCATACAGTTGTGACTACAAAATACAGGTCGCATATTCTTTGGACCAAAAGGAGCCATTTGTTCGATGATACGAAACAACTTTGCATCAATCTGGTCTATGGGAAGTTCTAGGTCGTACAAGGCTGTTGGCGTTTTTTGTTCTTGGAGAATGGTATTCGCAACTACAGTTTCAAAAGCCTGTTTAAAACTGGCTAACTGATTTTTATGTAGCGTTAGGCCTGCAGCGTATTTATGCCCACCAAACTGAATCATATGCTCTTTACATGCCTCTAATGCTTGATAAACGTTGAATCCTTTGACCGAACGTACTGAACCAACATAAGTCTCTTTAGCCCGTGTTAAAACCACTGTTGGACGATAATGTGTTTCTATAACACGTGAGGCTACAATTCCTACGACTCCCTTGTGCCATTTGTCTTGATAAACAACCGTAGCTGGGAAATTACACTCATTCCTTTCTTCTATTTGAACTAGAGCTTCTTTTGTGATTTGTTCATCGGTAGATCTTCTGTTGGCATTAAAAGCTTCTATTTGAAGAGCCAACTCTTGCACTTCATCAGGATTATTACTCATTAAAAGACTTGCCGCTTTTAGGGCGTGATCCATTCGACCAGCAGCGTTTATTCTAGGGGCTACTTTAAACACCAAATCAGTAATCTCAACAGGCTTCTTCAACATTCCCAAAAACGCTTTAATTCCTGGACGAGGATTTTTTCGGACTTGGTCTAAACCGAAAAAACTTAAGGTTCGGTTTTCTCCGACCATCGGAACAATATCTGCTGCTATGGCTGTAACCACTAAATCAAGGTAAGGATATAAAATAGCGTTGTCTAAAGATCTGTTCTTGACCAAGGCTTGAATTAATTTAAACCCAATTCCACAACCACATAATTCATCGAAAGGATAGGAACAATCTAATCGTTTTGGGTCCAACAATGCTACAGCAGCAGGAAGTGTTTCTCCTGGTAAATGATGGTCACAAATGATAAAATCTATTCCTTTCTCTTTGGCGTACGAAACTTTTTCAATAGCCTTTACTCCACAATCCAGGGCAACAATAAGGGATATTCCCCGACTAGCTGCATGGTCAATTCCTTGATAAGAAATACCATATCCTTCTTTATAACGATCTGGAATATAGGGTGTGACTTGATTTGTAAGGCTCTTTAAAAAAGAGGTCATTAAAGCAACCGATGTGGTTCCATCTACATCATAATCGCCATAAACCATTATTTTTTCTTCTGTATCAACGGCCCTATTGATTCGATCAACAGCATGGTCCATGTCTTGCATCAGAAAAGGATCGTGTAGGTCTTCCCACTTTGGACGAAAGAAATCTTTAACTTCATCATATGTATCCATTCCTCTTTGGACCAAAAGAGTGGCAACAACTGAGGAAACACCAACTTCCTTTTGGAGTAAAGTGACCTTGGATTTATCAGGAAGGGGCAAGGGTTGCCAGCGCATATTACTTTTTTGATTTTCCGCTTAGACAAAGAACAAACTCCCCTTTAGGAGGCTTTTGTTCAAAATGAATTATGGCCTCTTGCAAGCTTCCTCTAAAGGTCTCTTCGTGTAATTTGGTCAATTCCCGAGAGATGGAAATTTGACGCAGCTCCCCGCAAAGTTCTTTAAACTGATTAAGGGTTTTCAGTAATTTATGAGGGGATTCGTATAATATAACCGTTCGTTCCTCCTCAGCGATTTTTTCCATTCGGGTTTGGCGTCCCTTTTTAGGAGGTAAAAACGCTTCAAAAATAAAGCGGTCGTTGGGCAAACCACTTTGAACCAAAGCTGGGACAAAGGCTGTTGCCCCAGGCAAACATTCCACAGGAAGTTGATTTAGGATTGCTTCTCGCACCAACAAATACCCCGGATCGGAAATGGCTGGCGTACCTGCATCAGAAATCAAGGCAATTGTTTTCCCGTTTTTCAATTGAGTAATTATCCTAGGAACTGTACTGTGCTCATTGTGCATATGGTGGCTTTGTAATGGCGCAGTAATATCAAAATGCTTCATTAACTTCCCGCTGGTACGAGTGTCTTCAGCCAAAATAAGATCTACAGACTGCAAAACCTCTATCGCCCTAAGGGTAATGTCTTTTAAATTCCCAATAGGGGTTGGTATGAGATAGAGTTTTGTCATTTAACTTCTTACATGATCTTTGTAAAGATAAGAGGTAAGTAAGAGTATAACGGCAAAGATTGAACCAATATATTCACCATCTTGAATATAAAGGTGGGCAATCGTGGCTAAAATAAAATCAAAAAATAAACCTGCATAGGCCCATTCAACAAGACGTTTCATCTGATTATTGAGAATAACCAAAACAGCAAGGATTTTTGCTGTAGCGATATAATAGATGAGATAGACAGGATAGCCAAGGGCAATGAATTCATGTGTGACCTCATCGTAATTAAAAAAATACTTGCCAGCACTTGCTAGCATCATGAATGAAATTAAGAGGGTTGACCCCCAATAGAGTGTAGGTTTAAATCTCATTTTGTTTAAAAATTAGTTTCTATACATTTTAAAAAGCGTGTCTCAAACTCTTCCTTTCCTTCCCAGTTGTTGTAATCGGGCTTTATCATTTCTTGAATAAACAGCTGGGCTTCTTCCCAGTCGGAATAGGTTTGCACTTGCGAGAGAACACGTTGATAATCTTCAGCACTCCCTTCAAATAGATTTTTGATGAATGCTAATCGATCGTTTAGCCCAATTTGTATTCCTTTTCCTAGAAAATCATTCAGGTTTTTGGGGAGACTGTTGTCAGGAATGGTTTTTGGCGAAGCTGGCTTTTCCTCTTCCTTTTTAATGAAAACAGGATTGGTTACGCTAGCAAAAAGGTCCTCAATCGCTGCAGATTCTTGCTCTAATGGCATTTCTGTCACCATTTCGTTAATGGTTTCCATTAGAGGAGCGACTTCTGCTTGAGGGGTATCTGTTGATGTTTCTTGACCTTCGAGATGCTCGATTAAAATTAATTGCTTGTAGAGCTGTTGCACTTTTTCAAGCAATTCTTGTGTATTTAGGGAATCATTTTGCCCTAAAATTTCATGAGCAAGTCGAATTAACTCTTTTTTAATGGGATTAAGCATGGAACGATTCTTAAGAACAAATTGTTTTGATACCTTTGTTATAATGAGGGGAGAAAAAATTACCCTTCACGGTGAAATTACAAAAATGTTTTTAGAAAATACAGTAAATCAAAATGAACAATTCGGCTGGATCGAAGTAATTTGTGGTTCTATGTTTTCAGGAAAAACCGAAGAATTGATCCGCCGTCTAAAACGTGCCCAAATAGCAAAACAAAAGGTCGAGATTTTTAAACCAGCCATTGATAATCGCTTTGATGATGAATTGGTAACATCTCATGACCAGAATCAAATTCATTCTACCCCAGTCCCAGCTGCCGCAAACATTCCTTTGTTGGTCAATGACTGTGATGTTGTTGGTATAGATGAAACACAATTTTTTGATGATGAAATTGTACAAGTCTGCAATGATTTGGCTAACCGTGGGATACGCGTAATTGTTGCTGGACTAGACATGGATTTTAAAGGAAATCCTTTTGGCCCCATGCCCGCTTTAATGGCCACAGCTGAGTATGTTACCAAGGTTCATGCGGTGTGTACAAAAACGGGGAACCTAGCCCAGTACAGTTTTCGTAAATCGCCAGATGATACTTTGGTCGTCTTGGGGGAAAAAGAAGCCTATGAGCCCTTAAGCCGCGCTGCTTTTTTCAAGCTAAATAATCAAAAAAACGCTGCGAAAAAAAACATTCATCTTCCTAAAAAAAAATAAAACGTGACGCAACTTCACCTCGATTTAAAAAAGCTCACCCATAATTTTACGACCCTTAAAGGACGACTAAAAGCCACAACTAAAATTATGGCAGTGGTGAAAGCAGATGCCTATGGCCTTGGAGCTATTGCCCTGTCCAAGCATTTAATTTCTTTGGGAACAGATTGGCTTGCCGTTGCCTATGCACAAGAAGGTATAACCCTTCGCAAGGCTGGGATAGACTGTCCCATCGTTGTGTTTTACCCACAATTTGAACGTATCGACTCAATCATCAATAACAATCTAGAACCCGCCTTGTTTAGCACCGCTTTTATCGAAGCATTTGCTACTGCTTTAAAACAAAAAAAAAGGATGAATTACCCTGTTCATCTCAAATGCAATACTGGTTTGAACAGAATTGGACTGTCTGCTTCTGAAGTAGACGATTTCCTCACAAAAAAGAATGACTATCCTTTTAGGTTAAAAAGTGTGTATTCCCATCTTGGGGCATCAGAAGACCCGCGACCCAATACCTTCACACAAAAGCAAATCACTTCCTTTTTGGCCATCAAAAAGAAAGTAGAAAAAACCTTCACCAATCCTCCGCTTTTTCATCTTTTAAATACCTCAGGGGTTTTTAATTATCCCGAATTTCAAATGGATTTGGTCAGAATAGGTATAGGATTATATGGCTTTGCCAACCGAGCTGAATGGGATCAATTACTTCAGCCAATAGCAAACTTATCGTCAAGGGTTGTACAAATTCATTTGGTGCAAAAAGGGGAAAGTGTAGGCTATAATCAAGGTTGGATTGCACAAAAAGAAAGCCGTATTGGTGTTCTCCCCTTGGGACATGCCGACGGGATTAGCCGTCAATTTGGCAAAGGTGTTGGTGGTGTTTGGATCAATGGAAAACGTGCACCAATTGTTGGTAATGTCTGCATGGATATGTTGATGGTAGACCTTACTGAAATTGACTGCGAACCCTTGGATCCTGCTATGCTGTTTGACCACTTACATACGGCACATGAGTTTGCTGAACAAGCCGGGACAATTTCATATGAATTATTAACTTCATTATCTCCTCGTATTCAGCGTGTTATTAATAACTAAGCAAATTTATAACATTTTGTTTGTTTTTTGATAATTCGTTTTTTCATCTTGTTGGGGGAAAGATTAATGACTACTTTAGCCGAAAATTAAACCATATGAAAATTGCTGTTGTGGGAGCTACCGGCATGGTTGGCCAAGTAATGCTAAAAGTATTGGCGGAAAGAAATTTCCCTTTAACTGAATTAATCCCCGTTGCCTCTGAACGATCGGTGGGAAAGAAAGTGTCCTACAAAGGAAATGAATATACCGTTGTTGGTTTACAAACCGCGGTTGACATGAAAGCAGATGTTGCGCTCTTTTCTGCTGGGGGAGAAACCTCCTTGGCTTGGGCACCCAAATTTGCCGCTGCAGGAACAACAGTAATCGATAATTCCTCGGCTTGGCGAATGGATCCCTCCAAAAAACTGATTGTCCCTGAAATCAATGCGGCTGAGCTTACGGCAGATGATAAGATTATTGCCAATCCCAACTGTTCTACCATTCAAATGTTGGTAGCATTAGCGCCATTACAAGTCAATTTTGGCATTGACCGCTTGGTGATTTCTACCTATCAATCCATTACTGGAACTGGAGTTACTGCAGTACAACAACTGGAAAACGAATACGCTGGCGAAAAGGGTGAAATGGCCTATCCCTATCCTATTCATCGTAATGCATTACCACATTGTGATGTCTTTCAAGAAAATGGCTACACCAAAGAAGAAATGAAATTGGTGAAAGAAACCCATAAGATCTTGGGTGACGACAACATTCGAATTACCGCAACTGCCATTCGCATCCCTGTAGTTGGTGGTCATAGTGAATCTGTCAATGTTGAATTAAAAGCTCCCACTACAGTTGCAGACATTAGACAATTACTTCACAACAGTCCGGGTGTAGTTGTACAAGATAATCCAGAAACCAACACCTACCCAATGCCTATATATGCTGAAGGAAAAGACGATGTTTTTGTCGGAAGAATTCGTCAAGATTTTTCTCAAGAAAACACCTTTAACCTTTGGATTGTTTCAGACAATTTGCGTAAAGGAGCCGCTACAAACACCGTTCAAATTGCCGAATATCTTGTCGAAAAAGGACTTCTAGGCCAGTAGTATTATTTTTTTGTACATTACAGAAACTAAAATCTGAAATGATGAAAAAAATTTTTATTTTAGGATTAGCATGTATGACTATTTCCTGCCAAGATTCAGGGCAATTGATCTATCCTGATTCTCCTAAAAAAGCTGTAGTTGATACTTATTTTGACACCGAAGTTGTTGACAACTACCGTTGGCTTGAGGATGACCTAAGCGAAGAAACGGCAAATTGGGTTGGAGCACAAAACGATCTTACTTTCAAAGAACTGGATAAAATTCCATTCCGAAATGAACTCAAAAGACGTTTGGAAGAATTGTGGAATTATGAAAAAATTGGTTCTCCTTTTAAAGAGGGTGAATACACCTATTTTTATAAAAACGAAGGACTACAAAACCAATATGTCGTTTATAGGTACAAGGAAAATAAAGACAATGTGGAGGTTTTCTTAGATCCCAATCGCTTCGCTGAAGACGGCACCACATCTCTGGCGGGGTTAAGTTTTTCTCAAGATGGCAGTTTGGCGGCCTATTCAATTTCTGAAGGAGGAAGCGATTGGCGTAAGCTTATTACAATCAATACAGCGACAAAAGAAATTATTGAAGATACCTTAAAGAACATAAAGTTTAGTGGGGTTAGTTGGCTTAAAAATGAAGGTTTCTTTTACTCTAGCTATGACAAGCCTGAAGGAAGTGAGCTTTCCCAAAAAACCGATCAACATAAATTATATTTCCATCAATTGGGAACACCACAAACGGAAGACGACTTAATTTTTGGGGGAACTGCTGAAGAAAAAAACCGCTATGTGGGAGCCCAAGTCACCGATGATGGTAATTTCTTGTTGATTTCGGCAGCCATTTCAACTTCTGGAAACAAACTTTATTTCAAAGATCTACGTGATGCCAACAGTCCTTTGCAACTTATTGCCGATAATTATACCTATGATCACTACCTGTTGGACAGCAAAGGATCAACACTGTTTATTGTAACCAATCACCAAGCTCCCAACCAAAAATTAGTCCAAGTGGACGTAAACAATCCCAAAATAGACCATTGGGTAGATCTTATCCCGCAAACTGAAAATGTATTGAGTATTTCAAGCGGAGGGGGTTATTTCTTCGCGGAGTATATGGTGGATGCACTTTCAAAAGTTTTTCAATATGATCAAAACGGAACCCTCATAGGAGAAGTTCTTTTACCCGGACTAGGGAGCGCTGGTAGTTTTGGAGGAAAAAAAGAAGATACTGTTTTGTATTATAGTTTTACCAATTATGCAACGCCTGGTGTTATTTATCAATTTGATCCAGCTACCCAAAAAAGCACAATGTATTGGGAACCGCCCATTGATTATTCGGCTGCGGATTATGAGTCGAAACAGGTCTTTTATACCTCAAAAGACGGCACTAAAATCCCAATGATAATCACCCATAAAAAAGGCCTAAAATTAACCGGTAAAAATCCAACTATCCTCTATGGATACGGTGGTTTCAATATTAGCCTTACTCCCTCTTTTAGCATTGTTAATGCAGTTTGGATGGAACAAGGTGGTATTTATGCTGTTCCCAACCTTAGAGGAGGTGGAGAATATGGTAAAGAGTGGCACAAAGCAGGAACTAAAATGCAAAAACAAAATGTATTTGATGACTTTATTGCTGCTGCAGAATATTTGATTTCAGAGAAGTACACCTCTTCCGATTATTTGGCCATTCGAGGTGGGTCCAACGGCGGTTTATTGGTTGGCGCTACAATGACCCAGCGTCCAGATTTAATGCAAGTAGCACTCCCTGCTGTTGGTGTTTTGGACATGTTGCGTTATCATACTTTTACTGCAGGTGCTGGTTGGGCTTATGATTATGGAACTGCTGAAGACTCTAAAGAAATGTTTAACTATTTAAAGGGATATTCCCCCGTTCACAATGTCAAAAAAGGGGTGAATTATCCGGCAACCTTAATCACAACTAGTGATCATGATGATCGAGTGGTTCCCGCACATTCTTTTAAATTTGCTGCAGAATTACAAGACAATTATCAAGGTGAAAATCCCATTCTAATCCGTATAGAAACCAATGCTGGTCACGGAGCTGGAACGCCAGTAAACAAGCGCATTGAACAGGCGGCAGACATCTATGGGTTTACCCTTTACAATATGGGCTTTAAGGTATTGCCCGAAAAGACAACCAAAAAAATAAAAGGATAATAAAAGAACTGTGTGAAAAAGTTATTTATTTGTCATCCTGAACTCGTTTCAGCTTATGATACATAACTTTTTCACACAGCTCTTTTTTTAATTTTCCATCTCAAACGACTCCATAAACTTGGTCGTATACTCTCCCTTGATATAGTCAGGATGATCCATCAATTGACGATGAAAAGGAATGGTTGTTTTAATCCCTTCAATAACAAATTCATCTAACGCACGCCTCATTTTATTGATGGCCTCTTCTCTGGTTTGAGCCGTTGTAATCAATTTGGCGATCATGGAATCGTAATAGGGAGGTATAGTATAACCTGAATATACATGTGTGTCCAAACGAACTCCATGTCCTCCTGGAATGTGAAGGTTGGTTATTTTTCCTGGTGAAGGGCGAAAATCGTTGTAGGGGTCTTCTGCATTAATCCTACATTCAATGGAATGCATTTTTGGCAAATAGTGTTTTCCAGAAATTGGAATCCCTGCAGCCACAGAAATTTGTTCACGAATGAGATCAAAGTCAATCACCTGTTCAGTAATTGGGTGTTCAACTTGGATGCGTGTATTCATCTCCATGAAGAAAAAATTTCGATGCTTATCGACCAAGAACTCAACAGTTCCAGCTCCTTCATATTGAATGAATTCTGCTGCTTTAACGGCAGCTTCACCCATGCGTTCTCTCAACTCATCGGTCATGAAAGGTGATGGGGTTTCCTCGGTTAATTTTTGGTGGCGGCGTTGAACAGAACAGTCGCGCTCAGACAAATGACATGCTTTCCCAAAACTATCTCCAACTATTTGGATTTCTATATGACGTGGTTCTTCAATCAGTTTTTCGAGATACATCCCGTCATTACCAAACGATGCTGCTGCTTCTTGTCGCGCGCTTTCCCATGCTTTTTCGAGTTCTTCCTCTTTCCAAACAGCACGCATCCCTTTTCCTCCACCACCAGCTGTGGCTTTAAGCATGACTGGATAACCAGCTTCAGCAGCCAACTTTTGGGTTTCTTCAAAGTCTTTTAAAATCCCCTCTGATCCAGGAATTGTTGGAACTCCTGCGGCTTTCATGGTTGCTTTGGCAGAGGCCTTATCTCCCATCTTATTAATCATTTCACTAGAAGCACCTATGAATTTTATGTCATGCTCTGAGCACATTTTTGAAAACTTGGCGTTTTCAGATAAAAATCCATAGCCTGGATGAATGGCATCGGCATTAGTGATTTCTGCTGCGGCGATTATATTGGCCATTTTTAAATACGACTCTGCACTTGAAGGTGGACCAATACATACCGCTTCATCAGCAAACTTTACATGCAAACTCTCTGCATCTGCAGTAGAATAAACAGCAACCGATTTAATTCCCATCTCTTTGCAGGTTCGAATAATGCGTAAGGCGATTTCACCCCTATTGGCAATCAATATTTTTTTAAACATAAAAATGAATTTGGTTTAAGACGGGTCAATCAAGAATAAAGGCTGCTCAAATTCAACTGGCGAAGAATCGTCAATCAATATTTTAACGATTTTACCGCTAATTTCAGATTCTATTTCGTTGAAAAGTTTCATCGCTTCAATCACACACAAAACATCTCCCTCGTTTACTTGTTGTCCTACCTCAACAAACAAGGGCTTGTCTGGAGCAGGTTTGCGATAAAATGTTCCAATAATAGGTGATTTAATGGTAATGTATTTATCAGATTCCTCTGTTTCTATTGCTTGAGCAGCAACGGGTGCAGCCGGAACTGGCGCAACTGGGGGTGCAGCTGGCATTACAGATGCTACAGGCGGAAGTTGTTGTAGGTAGTTTGCTGGATCAGTGGCGACTTTCTCCTCTCCAGTTTTGATTGTGATCTTGACATCGTCCATTTCTAGGCTTACCTCTGATGCGCCTGATTTGGCCACAAACTTGATTAGATTTTGAATTTCTTTAATATCCATTATACTATGATTTTAATTTTTATCGTCGTTAATCGACCTTGTTTGGTTTGAGTTTAAATTATATGCCACAGCATCGAATCGCCAAAACCTGACTCGTTGACGTGGTATTGGTGTTATGGGTAATAAAAAATTTAATGCTACTTCGGCGGGCTAGATGCTTAATTGTTCTCGAGGCCTCCTGCCACATTTGCGAGCAGAGCTGACCAACTGTTTTAGCTGTTATCCCAAGGTTTTGTATGACTACCTTTTGTTTTGACAGATAACTTCCAACTGCAAAAACACCTACTTTGGTTGTTGTTGAGCGATCCCAATTCATTGATTTTTTGTCTTTTCCATGAACGATTTGCTAAGTGAAGATAACCGTTTTTTGTTCCAAACAAAACCTTTTATATGAAAAATGCTCCCCAAATGGAGAGCATATATTCTATTATAAAGGTAGAATTTAAGCAGTTGCTTCTTCTGCGCTATCGATTAAAACTCTTCCTTTGTAAAATAATTTTCCTTCGTGCCAGTGAGCACGGTGATATAGATGAGCTTCTCCTGTGGTTTTGTCAACCGCAATTTGAGAATGAGCCGCCTTTACGTGAGTTCTTCTTTTATCTCTTCTGGTTTTGGATATTTTCCGTTTAGGATGTGCCATTTTAGTCCTGTTTTATGTTATAATAAATCTTTTAATTTATCCCATCGAGGGTCGTTACTGTCTAACTTTTCCTCTTTGGGTTGTAATTCTTCTAGTCGTTTTAATAGAGTTGAATCAAGTGAACCGTCCAATACACCCGGATGAACTTTTTTAACGGGTACCGCCAACACTATCATTTCGTAAATGGGTTGTGCAACACTAACTTGATAACTACCATGCGGTAGAATTAAAAATTCATCATGGTCATCATCGAAATCTTCGCCAAATTTTACGATCCAGTCAAGGCTTGTTTTGATGGAGTAATCAAATTCTTCATTTGATACATCACAGGTCAATCCAACGGTGCCTTTGGCCGTAAATTTTAAATTCATCATGCTGGGTTTCTTCTCAAAAAGCAAATTAACTTTTATCGAAGCAGCATTAAAATCACTAAATTCAAATTCGTTAAAGAACGTTGTATCAATGTCAAAATCAAAGGAATGCTGACCTTCTCTAAGCCCAACAAAAGGGATGACAAATTCGGTCAATGCTTCCATGTTCTTGTCAATGAGGGGGCAAATTTACAAAAAATATTTTTCTAAACTGCTTTTACCCATAGTTTTGTTGTCTTTAATCAATGCTGTATTCTGCATGGCTTTTGCGATTGAAAAAGATTTCTCGCGCCATAAAGAAAGCCTCTTTGAAAGAAGTTGTTTCGGCAACCCCTTTTCCAGCTATATCAAAGGCTGTCCCGTGGTCTGGAGAAGTGCGTACTTTATCGAGCCCAGCGGTAAAATTAACTCCCTTTCCAAAGGTAAGAGTTTTGAATGGGATCAAGCCTTGGTCGTGATAGGTTGCTAAAACAGCATCAAACTTACTGGGCAGTTCTGTCCCAAAGAAACTATCGGCAGCATAGGGGCCAAAAACCAAGGTTCCCATGGTGTAAATTTCTTTTAATGTGGGTCGAAGTACTGTGTCATCTTCCTTTCCAATTACGCCATTGTCGCCAGTATGTGGATTAATCCCTAACAAAGCAATTTTAGGTTGTGCAATCCCAAAATCGAGCTGTAATGATGCTTTCATCATGGCAACTTTTTTCTTGATCAACTCGGGGGTTATGGCTTGTGCCACTTCGCTAACGGGGATATGATCGGTCAACAAACCCACCTTTAGTTGGTCGGCAACCATAAACATAAGGCTTTCACCCTTGAGTTCTTTGGCCAAATAATCGGTATGCCCAGGAAAAGTATATGCCTCTGATTGAATGTTGTGCTTATTGAGTGGAGCTGTTACCAAAACATCAACCTCTCCTTTCATTAATGCGAGGGTTGCCGCTTTAAAAGAAGCCAAGGCTACAGCTCCCCCTTCGGGTGTTTCCTCTCCAAAAGAAGTAATGAAAGGCTGTTTGAGAACCTCAACAATATTGAGTTGATTATTACTGCTTTTGTTGCCCAAAACAAAAGGGGCGAAAGAGGTTTGTAAGTTGAAATGCTTCCGTTGAAAAGCAAGTAATTTGGTGCTGGCAAAGACAATAGGTGTGAAAAAATCGAACATGCGTTTGTCTTCAAACATTTTCAAGATGATTTCGATCCCTACACCATTTGGATCCCCAATGGAAATACCCACTTTAATTTTTCCTTCTCTTCCTTCCATTGCCTGAATATTTGCTACTTTTGAAGACAAAGTTAAACAATATCAACGAGCTTATGTTTACAGGAATTATAGAAGATTTTGGAACCATTACAAAACTAGAAAAGGAAGATGAAAATTTACACATCAGCCTAGAAAGCTCTATTGCCTCAGAATTAAAAATCGACCAAAGTGTCGCCCACAATGGGGTGTGTCTAACCGTCGTTAAAATTGATGGTAATCAATATACCGTTACAGCAATCAAAGAAACTATCGACAAAACCAACCTTTCTAAATGGCAGGTGGGAGATAAAATCAACCTAGAGCGTGCCATGAAACTAGGTGCTCGCCTCGACGGCCATATTGTGCAAGGTCATGTCGATCAAATAGGACTATGCACTTTGGTCAAAGAAGAGGGAGGAAGCTGGGTTTTCTCCTTTGAATACGATCCTTCACAAAAGAACATTACCATTGAAAAAGGATCGATCACAGTCAATGGAACTAGTTTAACAGTAATAAATTCTGGAACAAACACCTTTTCTGTTGCCATTATTCCCTACACCTATGAACACACTAATTTTCACACCTTTAAAAAAGGGACCGTTGTGAATCTTGAATTTGATGTAGTTGGGAAATACATTACTAAAATGCAACAACTTCAATAAAAGATTATTCCCTATCTTGTAGACAAACTATATTTAGATGGAAATTCTTGAATTAACAACACTACTGCTGATCCTTGCGTCGACTTTTTCCCTGATTAATTTACGCCTGTTAAAACTTCCCATGACCATTGGGTTAATGATTCTTGCCATTGCGCTGTCTTTAGCTGTTTTGGGGATCGGGTTGATTTTTCCCTCCTTTTTAGAGGGAGCTACCAGCTTGACAAAAGAATTTGACTTTAGTGAATTACTGGTTAATGTAATGCTTCCCTTTTTGCTTTTTGCTGGAGCTATAGGGGTCAATGTACACGAATTATTAAAAGACCGTTTAACCATTTTATTCCTCGCTTCTTTTGGGGTGATTTTCTCCACTTTTACTGTAGGGACTGGTTTACACTGGTTGGTACAGCAACCCTTTTTTGGCATATCAGAACTAGGATTAACTTATGTAGACTGCTTGCTTTTTGGAGCATTAATTGCGCCTACAGACCCTATTGCCGTTCTAGCCATGGTCAAGAAAATGAATCTCTCATCGATTACTGAAACTCGAATTGCTGGAGAATCTTTATTCAACGACGGTATAGGTGTGGTGGTTTTCCTGACCCTGTTATCCATAAAAATTGGTGGTGCCGAAAACGTAACCGCTGCTAGTGTAGCTTCTTTATTTGCTACTGAAGTGATTGGTGGTGTAGCCTTGGGAGCGATAATGGGTTATTTAGGACTCCAACTATTAAAATATATTGAGAACGAACACACCGAATTAGAGGTCCTTGTGACCCTTTCGCTTGTCCTTTTACTACCTATTATTTCACATCATTTTCATTTTTCTGCCGTACTTGGAATAGTCGTTATGGGATTGTTCCTCAATCAAAATATCGATACTGATAAAAATGAAGTTGGGGTTCAAAAAGCCATGGGGGACTATGTATATAAATTTTGGCATCTCTTGGATGAAACCCTAAATGCGGTACTTTTTATCTTGATAGGGCTTGAAATCATTCCATTGTTTGGAGACTTTAAACCCAATTATATGTTCATAATTCTCCTAGTCATTGCCTTAGTTGTGGCATCGCGATGGATCGGAGTAAGCGTACCTATTGGGATCCTCTCCCTCAAGAAAAAGTTTGAGCCCAAGACCGCATTAATTATTACCTGGGGAGGACTTCGTGGAGGACTTAGTATCGCCCTGGCCTTAAACCTTCCCGATGCAATGGGTGATGCCAAAGGATTGATTCTAATTTTGACTTATGCTGTGGTCTTATTCACCATTTTAGTACAAGGCTTAACCCTCAAAAAAATTGTTGACTAGCTTTTCAATACTTGACTTTTTCTGCTAAATTTGTATTGAGTATTTCGCACTGTGACAACAGTGATGTTTAATCTAATGTAGAAAGGAGGTGTCTTATGTCTTATGAACAACATTTGGGGAGTAACGGACAAAAGATGCCTTTTAACCAGGCATTTTAATCCTACTCCTTATCTAATTAGATAAAAGCAGGCCGATGGGCCTGCTTTTTTTGCCTTTTCGCGTAATTTTAACTCATAATCTTGTTGCAATGAAAAATATCCCACGTGTAGATTTAACTGATTTTTTATCTAAAGATTCCTCAAGAAAAAAGACCTTTGTCAAAACCCTAGGAGAGGCCTTTGAAAACATAGGTTTTGTCATTCTACAAGGGCATTTCTTAACGGCTGCGCAAACAGATTTACTTTATAAAGAAATCAAATGCTTTTTTGATTTAACCGAAGCGCAAAAACAAGCCTATGAAGTTGAAGGCCATGCAGGACAAAGGGGATACACCTCATTTGGAAAAGAAAGCGCTAAAGGCAGAACCGAAGGAGATCTAAAAGAGTTCTGGCATTTTGGGCAATATCGAAAAAAAGAAAACGGTCCTGTTTATCCAGAAAATATTGTTGTTAAAGAAAGTGATGCTTTCAATGCCATCGGAAAAGAAGTTTTTCAAACCTTAGAAAAAACGGGGCAGTCGATTCTTCAAGCCATTGCCCTTCACCTCAAATTAGAAGAAACGTATTTTGATGAATATATCGCCTATGGGAATTCGATCCTACGTGCGATTCACTATCCCCCTATTAAAAATGTACCAAAAAATGCTGTGCGTGCTGCAGCTCACGGTGATATTAACCTTATCACCCTCTTAATGGGTGCTCAAGGAAAAGGCTTGCAGGTAATGAGCAGAGAAGGAGAATGGATTGATGCTGTTGCAGAAGAGGGAGAGCTAATCATCAATATGGGTGATATGATGGCACGCTTAACCAACAATAAATTAAAATCCACCCTTCATCAAGTTGTCAACCCTCCCAAAGAATTATGGGGGAGCTCGCGTTACTCTGTTCCGTTCTTTATGCATCCCAGTGCTGAGATGCCCTTGAATTGTCTTGAAGATTGTGTCAGTGACATTACTCCAAAAGTCTATGAAGATTGTACTGCTGGAGAATTTTTAGAAGAACGCCTAAAAGAACTAGGCTTAAAAAAATAAACCATGGAAACAACAGAACTTCTATTTACGATTGCCAATACAGCCATCCTTCTTGCCTGGATTCCTTTATTGGTTGCGCCAAAATGGTCTTTTACAAAGCAAATGCTGGCCTTCCCCTATGTGCCCTTTGTTTTGAGCTTTTTTTACCTTTTTTTTCTTATCAGTGATGGAGGTCTTGGCGAAGCCGATTTTTCAAGTCTAGAAGGTATTCTTGTCCTCTTCCATAACGCCACACCAGAGGCAGCAGCGGCTGGCTGGATGCACTACCTCGCATTTGATTATTGGGTGGGATGCTGGATGCTGCGCGATGCACAAAAGAAAGCTATTCCTCACCTTTTAATCATCATTCCCCTCCTATGCACCTTTATGTTGGGGCCAGTAGGTATTATGCTTTACGTTGTCTTTTCCCAAATTCGATTGGCCCTAAAAAAATAAAATACACCGCATTCAATAATGTTTATAAATTCATGAAAATTATCGGGGAGAAAGTTAATTGCTCTCCTCTTTTTTTGAAAGCAAAAGCGCTATAAGAATTCCGATTAATCCAAAGAAAAAACCCAAGAGAAAGCCCTGTAAATGTGGCCTATTTTTCTGTTCGGCAATATATGCACCAATGGCTCCTATTACGACACCTAAAGCAATGGCTATGTATAGATTCATAGGTTAAAAAATATACGAGAATTCTAAACGAATATTGCGTCCTGTCTCCCCTGCAAAATAGCGCAAACGGTTCAAATAATTACGGTAATCCACATCGAATATATTTTCCGTGACCAATCTCACTTCAATGTTGTTTTTGATTCGTGTTTCAAGCGATAAATGCATGAGATGAAACGCTTTGGGAGGAGAACTAATGTCGATGATTCGTTCGGTTAATACTCCGTTTTCAATAAAGGTATAAGAAAAGTTATAATCGGGGAATTGTGTCTGTCGAGCTTGATATTGACTACTGAGGCGAAGCGACAAAGGACGCTTTTTAAACATTTGGAAAAAAATTTCTTGCGATATATTTAATGGAGGGGTGTCGATTAAAGGCTCTCCAGTTGTTGACTGGGCACTTACCCATGCGGCTGTCGCTTGGTAAGCTAGATGCTTGCCAAATGAAATACTTAAATCAGCGTCTATTCCCAGCAGATTTACTTGATCTAGCTGAGTATATTCACGCATTAAAAAGGCGCTGTTTCTGGCTTGATCAAAACCTTGTTCGCTGGGCTGAAGAAGAATATAATCTTTTACTCTACTGTAATATCCTGAAAGGGTGTATGTAAAGCGATCATTCTTTTTGGCTATGGAGAACACCCCTTTTATGGCGCGCTCTTGAGAAAGGCGTAAGTCTCCTTGCTCTATGGTAGCAAGTGCGTGATGCAGACCATCGCTAAAGAGTTCAGAAGGGTTAGGGGATCGCGTGATAAAGCCTAAATTTAAATAAGCATTGGTTTGTTTCCCCAGCCACTGCTTTATTCCCGCCGAAGCTGAAAAATTTCCAAACTTTTTGATCTGACGGGTAAGATAGTTACTTGCGTTCCCGGTTGAGATAATGGTATGAGCAAAATCATCATTGTACTCACGTGCATTCCAGTCGGCAATACGATAATATTTTTGAGCATCGATATAATCATAATCAAAACGCAGGCCTACTTCTGCCGAAAAATTGTTGGACGGTGCATATTCACTTATGGTATAAATTCCAAATTTATACCGAAGATAATCAGGAATTAAACGGCGCACTCCAGTATTTGGATCAACAAAATTGTCTTGTAATTGAGCCGATAAACCACTTTGCCACCTTAGGCTATTTTCTTGTTTAGACCTAAAATTAAAAAGCATATCATGGCTAAGTAATTCAATATCTAGGGCAGCACGATTGTTTGCCTCTCCGCGACGAACATCAAATTCTTTGCGATTATTTGCCTGAAAGCTATATTGTATATCCCACTTTGCTTGATTGGTCATTCGTCGGTCATAACGCACACTTAAGCCGTGATGAACTGTACTTTGCTTTGGGTTGTTAATCGATCGTGTCCAGGGTTTTTCAAAAAGTGGTTGGGTACTTTCAATCGATCGTGCTAAATCGCCAACTGTTCCGATATGGGCCGCGGCTAAAATTCCTGCTTCTTTTTGAAAAAAACTATAGTTAAATCGCCATTCTTGCGTAATGGTGTTACGTCCAAAATAAACTTTTGCGTGTTGCTCTCTATTGCCTGTATTTGAAAGTATATGATTTGGGTTTTTTAAGTCACCGGTGTTTTTTAAAGAGGTGTTTCCACCAAAATAAGTGCCATTCGTAAAGGTTTTAGTTATATCTGTCAAAAGATAACCTCCTTTTCCTTGATGAACATATCCCGAGGAAATGCTTCCCAACAAACTGTCGCTCAAGGGATATTTTTGAGGGATGAGTTGAATAATTCCGCCCAAGGCATCTCCTCCAAACTGGAGGGCTGTTGCCCCTTTAATCAACTGAACTTGATCAGCGCCATTAATATCAATACTAGGGGCATGATCGGCACCCCACTCATGATCTTGCAAGCGAATCCCGTCATTGATGATTGCTATCCTCGATCCTGTAACTCCATGAACCATGGGTTTTACAATAGCATTACCCGTTTTTATGCTCGACACTCCAGCAAGTTGTGCAAGGGCATCTCCTAGATTCTGAGAATGAAATCGCTTTAATTCTTCTTTTGATAAGCTGCTTTCAATCCCTGTTTTAGTTGTTTTTTTTTGGCCTTGATCGGTGATGATGATCTCTTCTAGTTCGTTGAGATGATGCTCTAGATAAAATTTTTTTAAGATGGAAGACGGTTGGGTGTTTTTAGTCGTAATTGGACTACAATCAGGATGTTCCAATAAGAGGGTATAGCCTTGTTGACAAAGTGCTGGAAAGACAAAGGTCCCGTTTGCTTTTGTTTGCACTTTGCGGTCGTTTTCCAATAAGGTAATTGTTACCCCTTGTAATGGAATATTATCATGTAAGTCATAAACCACTCCAAAGATAGATTCATTGCAATCTTGGGCAGTTGCATGATATGCTAGGCATAGTAAACAAAAAAATGTGAGCTGTCTAATCAAAAGTAAAATTAAAAAGTGGCGATTCACTTGAAAGAATCGCCACATATGATTTCGTGTTACTCAACTGTAACTGGAAAACTTATCTCAACATCAGTAGCACCTCCTATTGCGCCTCGAGTTGACCCAGCTTTGTTGTTAGGCTCGTGAATTAAATAAAGGCGAACAGAGCCTGAACTTACATCAGCAGTAGTCCATTGCGTTTTTAAGTTGATGCTAACCCCATCATTATCCTCAACATCATTGCTAGCTGGAGAAATAGACACATTAGCAGTTGCTATTTCGTAAAAAATAAAATGCTCATCAGCTTCTTCAATAACCTCTTCTGTAATGTCTTCTATATCGGAGGCATCTGAAGCGTCAAAAAAGTGAACACTAACCGCATAGCTAGCATTTGCTGTTAAACCAATTGAAGGGATGGCCTCTCCATCATTCCAAGTGTAATTTGTTGTGGTATTATCACTAGCGGTTACTCTAAGCGTAACACGGTTGATAACTTCCTCCTCGTTGATCTCTTCTGGAGAATCTTTTTTACACTGGTTAAAAATGAGAAGTACTAAAATGGCAAATATCAATTTACGCCAAAACCCTTGGCGGGGGGAATTATATATAACTGTTTTCATTGGTATAAAATTTATTGTAAAACGTAAAAGTGTGAACTATAGGTTAAACAATAAAGAAGGTGGTCCCCGTAAATTGATCTGATCAATTTCAGTGCTTACATACAGATGGGTATGTTTTTCTGTTTTGATTGCCTTTGCCATATTGGCAAAAAAGCTTGTCGGCGCAAGAAAGGCAAGGGTAAAAGGAGTTGTAAAAGTAAAGGTCAGTGAACAACTCAATTCAGTCTCATGAAAGTGCGTTGTCGTTTGAGAACAAATGCGCTCCTTATCGTGATTATCAACGAGATGCATCCATTGATGGATGCTGGGAAGAATAAATGTTCCCAACAAACAAAATGAAATTAGTAAAGCACCTAATCGTGTTTTCATGGTACATATTTACGTAAAATTTAGGAAAGATCGAGATCTTAGAACATAATTGTACCTATTTTAACTCTGCTGACAATTCGTCCGCTTTGTTGTTTTGGCTTGATTATCGTACTTTGAACGACTATGAAAGAAAAAAAGAAAGTTTCCTTTAAATGGGCATTTCGAGAATATATATGGCCAAGAAGAAAAGTTGTTTCCATAGGTCTTTTCCTAATCATTGTCCGCAGCCTCTCTGGCCTGGTACTCCCCTATGCCAGTAAAGCCTTAATCGATGATGTGATCCCTTCAAAAGACACTCAAGCCTTGAGCTATTTACTCATTGCCGTTGGTATTGCCCTTTTATTTCAGTCCATCAGTTCCTTTTCACTTACCCGCATCTTGAGTGTAGAAGCTCAGCATTTGATTTCTGTACTTAGGGCAAATGTGCAAAAGAAATTATTAAAATTACCTATTCGTTTTTTTGACAACCAAAAAGCAGGAGCCCTTGTATCGCGTGTAATGACAGATGTAGAAGGCGTGCGCAATTTGGTGGGAACCGGTCTGGTTCAACTCATCGGAGGATCAATTACAGCTGTAATTTCATTGGTCATCTTAATCAAGATCAATGGTTGGATGACGCTGTTCGTTTTGCTCCCTGTTGGTGTTTTTGCTGTCATCGCCTTAAAAGCTTTTGGCTACATTCGACCCATTTTCCGCGATCGTGGAAAAATCAATGCTGAAGTAACCGGCCGTTTAACCGAAACCTTAAATGGAATTCGTGTCATTAAAGGGTTCAATGCTGAAGAACAAGAACAGAAAACCTTTGAAAAAGGTGTGGAGCGATTGTTTTTAAACGTAAAGAAAAGCCTTACTGCCACGGCCTTTATGACCAGTGCTTCTACCTTTTTGTTGGGAATTGCCTCGGCAGGAATCATGGGAATTGGCGGATATTTTATCATGCAAGGGAACATGACCTATGGCGAATTTGTTTCCTTTACCTTATTCCTTGGGTTTATGATTGCCCCTATCGTTCAAATGAGCAATATTGGCAGTCAACTAACAGAGGCTTTTGCTGGCCTAGACCGTACCCAAGAATTGATGGACGCACCAGAAGAAGACGATCCCTCCATAAGAACTAATCACCTTAAACAGGTAAATGGGGATATTATTTTTGAGAATGTTTCTTTTGCCTATGAAGCCAATAAAGAAGTTTTGCATTCCGTTTCTTTTACGGCAAAAAAAGGAAGTGTTATTGCGCTAGTTGGTTCGTCAGGCTCTGGAAAATCGACCATTGCTGGTTTGGCCTCAGGCTTTTTAACCCCCAACAAAGGGACCGTTTCAATTGATGGACAAGATTTGTCAAAAATCAATCTTCGTAGTTTTCGCAAGCATTTAGGGGTGGTCTTACAAGACGATTTTTTATACGAAGGCACCATTAAAGAGAATATTTTATTCCCTCGCCCAGAGGCTTCAGATGAAGAGGTTCTTGCAGCAGCAGAGGGAGCTTATGTTACTGAGTTCACCGATCGATTTGATGAGGGCTTGGATACCCTGATCGGTGAAAGAGGGGTGAAATTATCTGGAGGACAACGCCAACGCATTTCCATTGCACGAGCATTGTTGGCTCAACCCGCCATGGTTATTTTAGATGAAGCAACCTCAAACCTCGACACCGAAAGCGAACGCTATATTCAAGATAGTTTAAGCATTCTAATGAAAGACCGAACTACATTGGTCATTGCGCACCGCTTAAGCACCATTCAAAAAGCTGATCAGATTTTGGTCATCGAAAAGGGTGAAATTGTGGAAAAAGGCAAACATCAAGAATTACTGGACAAACAAGGCCGATACTTTGAATTGTATACCTATCAGAGCCGAATGTAATAAGGAAAAATCAAACAAATCTTTGATTCGTCAAAAAAAATTATACATTTAGAGGTGTTTAAGCAATTCACTTATACTGATTCCTATGCAAAAATTTCAACTCTTATTGCTTGTTTTTCTCCTGCCTTTTGCTGTAATCGCGCAAGTGTATTCTTTCGCAGACGGAGAAAAAACACATCGGGTTTTTCTGGATGAAAATTACCTGATAGAAACCGTTTTTAAAACCGATGATGGATTCTTTGTTCTTTCCAGAGGAGGCTTTTATACCTCAGACAACGGGTCCTATAATGTGCAATTCGAATTCAATTCAAATTTTGAAAAAGATCGTTTGTCCACCAAAAAATACGACCACAAAGAAAACTGGAAAGACATCTCTTTCCCCAACCAAAATCTAGAAGGAAAATGGCTAATGGCCGGGCGAGTAAAACCAGAAGGCGAGCAGCGTCGAGACATTACCAGTTCAAGAAAAACAATGAAAATTTTACTCAACGGTTATTTTCAATGGATTGCTTTCGATACTGCTAACATGAGTTTTAAGGGCTCTGGAGGAGGAACCTACACTGCCAAAGAAGGTGCTTATGTAGAAACCTTGGACTATTTTTCACGCGATCCGGAAAAAGTAGGGAAAATCCTTCCCTTCGAATACAAACAAAAACAAAACGATTGGTACCACAAAGGGTACACGAGTAAGGGTGCACCAATGCACGAAATTTGGCACAAAAGAAATTAATTGATATCCGAATAAATTATTATGAAAAAATTCATTTTTAGTCTGCTTGCCCTAGTGATAACAACCACTTCCTGGGCACAAAAAAAAGAAGATAAAGACTTGCCTCTTGAGGCGACTAGGGTTGTAACGATCTCGACAGACCAAGGAACTTGGCTATCGTTGGATGTTCATCCAGATGGCTCTTCAATTGTATTTGATCTCTTAGGTGACTTATATGAACTCCCCATTAATGGAGGAAAGGCTATACGCCTTACCGAAGGTCTCGCCTTTGACTCTCAGCCAAAATATTCCCCCGACGGTAACTCCATTCTCTTTTTGTCTGACCGAAGTGGAGGGAATAATGTATGGATCATAGACCGAGAAAAAGAAGACACTATTCAACTCACCAAAGGGAATACCTCCAAAATGCAATCAGCAGATTGGTCTCCAGACGGGAATTATGTTGCTGTAAGTAAAGGAACCCGTAATTTTAAACTACACCTCTATCACAAAGAGGGCGGAGGGGGAACCCAGCTGATTGAAAAACCCGACAACCTAAAAGTATCTGAACCAACTTTTAGTGCCAACGGAAGACATATTTGGTTTTCACAACGCACAGGTGCTTGGCAATACAACGCGCGCTTTCCACAGTACCAATTAGCTACTTATGACCGTGAAGATGGAAAAAAAGAAGTAATGACTTCTCGCTATGGTTCTGCCTTTTCTCCAACACTTTCTCCAGACGGTAAATGGTTGGTCTACGGAAGTCGCTACAATGACCAAACCGGTTTAGTAAAACGCAACCTTATCACACAAGAAGAAAGCTGGTTGGCCTACCCAGTACAACATGACGAACAAGAATCCATTGCTCCTTTAGGCGTTTTACCGGCCATGTCATTCACACCTGATAGCAACGAAATCGTTGCTTCTTATGGCGGAAAAATATACCGCGTACCTATTGCTGGAGGAGAAGCAAAAAACATTCCTTTTCAAATCAATGAAGAAGTGGTGCTTGGGCCACAATTAAAATTTGATTATCCAATTGAAGACTCCCCAACTTTTGATATAAATCAAATCAGAGATGCGCAGGTTTCACCCGATGGAACTGCTATCGTTTTTACTGCTTTGAACAAACTTTATTGGATGAGTTTCAAGGACAAGCAGCCCAAACGCCTCACTTCTTTTTCCTTCACAGAAGCCATGCCCACATGGAATCCAAATGGACGTGAAGTGGCCTTTGTGAGCTGGGACGAAAAACAAGGAGGACACGTTTATAAGGTGAGAATAGATAAGGTTTCTTCGCCTGTCAAATTAACGATAGAGCCCGCAGTATACACCCAACCTGCTTGGGGTACTTCCAACAAAATTGCCGTCTTTAAAGGCGCAGCTCAGCAATTTAAAAATGCTGATGGGCCGCGTGCATTTCAGCAAAAATCAAACTTGGTCTGGCTCAATACAACTGCAGCTGGGAAAAGCAACTTGATAAGCAAAGCCAGTGGCCTTTCAAATCCGCACTTTGCTCAAAATGACGACAGAATCTACCTGAACTCTTCCGATGGTTTGATCTCAATGCGATGGGATGGAACAGACCGTAAAAAACACTTGCAAGTAGACGGAATTACGGTCTATGGCTCTTCCTACGATGAAAATCATTTGTTGGCGGATTCCCCCACAGCTCCAGCAAAAAAACCAGCTAAAGCAACGACTATTTTGCGGGCTCCAAAAGGAGACTACGCCTTGGCTCAAATTAACAATGATGTCTATGTGGTAACCATTCCGTATGTTGGCGCAGAGGGAGCTAAAATCAACGTTAAAGACGCTTCAAAGGCGGCTTTCCCTTCCCGCAAGCTGACCAAGTTTGGCGGACAATTTCCTTCATGGAATAGCAGTGGGAATATAGTCTATTGGACCCTAGGAAAAACGCTTTTCCGCTATGATATTGCGGCGGCAAAAGCTAACGAAAATGCGCAAAAAGAAGAAAAAGAAGCTAAAAAAGCCGCTAAAAAAGAGAAAAAGGAAAAAGACGAACCCGATGAAGCCGTCGCTTCTGCTGAAACAGACGAAGAGGAAGAGGACGACTCCATCGAAGATTATCAAGCAAAAGAATTGGACCTTATTGTTAAAGCAAATCGTGCTATTGCAAAAGGAACACTTGTTTTACAGAATGCAACCTTGATTACCATGAAAGGCGATGAAATCATTCAAAATGGAACGGTTGTCATTACCAATAACCGCATTACTGCCGTTGGTACAGCAAATGAAATTGAGGTTCCTGCAGGAGCAAAAATCATGGACCTCAAAGGCAAATATATTGTCCCCGGCTTTGTCGATACACATGCACATATGTGGCCCGCTTGGGGCTTACATAAAAACCATGTTTGGGTCTATGCCGCAAACTTGGCCTATGGTGTAACCACTACCCGTGACCCGCAAACTGCAACCACTGACGTCTTGACCTATGCCGACATGGTAGAGGCCGGACAAATTCCAGGACCACGTATCTACTCAACTGGACCTGGGGTTGGATACTGGGGCTATAATATAAAAAGTCTTGAC
>CAJQKN010000043.1 GCA_905478905.1 uncultured Flavobacteriaceae bacterium
CAAGGGTGAACGTTCAGGTTCAATGACAACATCAACTAGGGAGCGAGAGATAAGTGAATAATCGTCGGTATATAAACCGCTTACCAAAGCCGCAAGATTTCCCCATTGTTCAATGGCTTTGCTTAGTGGAATTTTTTTCTTCAGCACCGAACGTGCATCGGCTGTGCGAAGTTCTATTATGGGGTGTATGATTGTAGCGTATAATTCTGAGGGAGAAGGCAGCGCAATAACATCTACCTGTTTGTTGCAACGTACCAGTGTAAAACCACCCAATAGAGCTGGAGAAACATTGTCTGCATGCCCAACACCACTGGCCAGTTCTTCTCCTTTCATGGCGAATTGTATCAGTTCTTTTCGACTGTATGGGCGGCCCAGTAATTCGTTTATTCCAAATACAGCTCCTGCAGCGCTTGCAGCACTGCTTCCAATTCCACTTCCCGCTTTTATATTTTTGTAAATTTCTATCTCAAATCCATAGGGAGTTTCCAATGAAGCAAGGAGTGCTTCAGCAGCAACACCGGCAACATTTTTTTTTGTGACCAAAGGAAGATCTTGCCCAACAATTTTAGTGATTCTTACCCCGGGTTGATCTGTTTTTCGAATAATCATTTCATCTCCAATGGGATCTAAACAAAAACCTAGGACGTCAAAGCCACAAGACACATTGGCTACCGTAGCTGGTGCGAAGAGTTTAATTTCTTTCATTAGCGTTTTCCTATTCGAATGATGTCTCCAAAAATACCCGATGCTGTAACAGCAGCTCCTGCTCCAGCTCCTTTAATAATTAGGGGTTGGTTGCTGTATCTATCGGTATAAAAAAGGATGATGTTATCACTCCCTTCTAGGTTGTAAAAGTCATGCCCTTCAGGAATTTCTTGTAAGCCAACACTAGCCGTTCTGTTTTCTAGCTGAGCTACATACTTTAGGCGTGCATTCTTCTCTTGTGCACTGGCAAGTAGCGCATTGAAATGTTCTTTATGCTCATCTAGAGAGGCAAAAAAACTATCATTGTCTGGGGTTTCTAAAGACTCCTTGGGAAGAAATGGCGTGTTCTCAATGTCTTCCAATTCGAGTTTTATCCCACATTCTCGGGCTAGAATTAATATTTTGCGGGCTACATCTACACCACTCAAGTCAATTTTGGGATCAGGTTCAGTATAGCCTTCTACTTGAGCTTGAATGACAGTCTCTTTAAAGGAATCTTTGGTCAAAAAGTTGTTAAAGACAAAATTGAGACTGCCCGATAGCACTGCTTGAATCTTATGAATTCGATCTCCAGAGGCAATAAGATTACTCAGGGTATCAATAATTGGTAGTCCCGCTCCCACATTGGTTTCAAACAGGAATGGGCTACTGTATTTACTGGCTGTCTTCTTTAAATTTAGGTAATTTTCAAATTGATCTGCACAAGCAATTTTGTTACAGGTTACCACACCAATATTGTTTTCTAAATAACGTTTGTATTCAGTTGCAATCGAGGCATCGGCTGTGTTATCAATAAAAATACTATTGCGCAAGTTAAGTGTTTTAGCGTGGGCAAAGAAGGCATCAACATCGCTGCTTAAGCTGTTGTCAAGTTCTTTTTGCCATTGGTTTAAATCAATTCCAGCGTCACTTAAGAGCATTTTTCTAGAATTCGCCAATGCAATGACACGAATCCGGAGTTGTAGAATGTTGTGTAGATAGTTTTTTTGTTGTTCAATTTGCTCCAACAATTTACTTCCAACATTCCCAACACCAATAATGAATAGGTTGAGTTCTTTGATGTTGGCTTCAAAAAAGGCTTCATGTAGACAGTTGAGTGCTTTATGAATGTCTTTTTGAGCAATAATGATGGATATATTCCTTTCGGAAGCACCTTGCGCAATGGCTCGAATATTTACATTGTTAGCGCCCAACGTACTAAACATTTTACCACTAATTCCTTGATGATTCCGCATATTGTCTCCAACCATGGCCACATTGACCATATTGTTTTCAACTTTAGCAGGATCAACCTTCTTTAGGGAAATTTCAAAAGCGAACTCTTCGTCTATAATCTCTTTGGCCTGTAAAGCATCTTCTGTTCGGAGGCCAATACAGATAGAATGCTCAGAAGAAGCCTGAACGATCATGATTACATTGATTTTTTCAATGGATAATACTTCAAATAAACGTTTAGAGAAGCCAGGGATTCCAACCATACCGCTTCCTTCTAGGGTAACCAGCGATACGTTGTCTATGTGGCTCATTCCCTTAACTACTTCTGAAGAGGGTGCTTCGCTACCGGATGTTATTAGTGTTCCTTTGTCTTCTTTGGCAAAGGTATTTTTTATCCAAGCGGGGATGTTTTTTTCCACCAAAGGTTGTAGGGTGGGAGGATATATTACTTTTGCTCCAAAATGAGAAAGTTCCATTGCTTCGAGGTAACTTAATCTTTCTATGGGCTTTGCTTGAGCCACTATTTTGGGATGTGCAGAATACATACCACTCACATCTGTCCATATTTCGATAGAGGAAGCATTCAGTATATTGGCTAAGATTGAAGCGGTAAAGTCTGAGCCGCCTCTTCCCAATGTTGTGTTTTCCCCTTTTTCATTTCGGGCCACAAATCCTGGGACTAGGGTTATTTTTGCCGAAGAACTATTGTAAAGGCGAGCCACATTTTCTTTGGTTTTCTCCCAGTTAATGATCAGGCGTCCATTTTGTTGCGCTGTCTGGATCAAATCATGTCCATCCAACAAACGTGTATCTAGTTTGTTTTCAAGAAAAATCGCCTCAATGATTTTAGCCGATAATCTCTCGCCAAAACTACTGACCTTATCCGTTGTTTTAGGCGTAATTTCTTGGAGCATAGCCACTCCATCTAGGAGAGTCTCTAAGCGATTGATCTCAACCTTAACAAAACTGATTAAACCACTTTGCTTGTTGATAGGGATAAAACTCTTGATGAGCTCAAGATGGCGTTCTTCAATAAGTTTAAATAGGCTAGGATAGGAGCTATCTTGGGATGCTGCTTTTTCCATAGCATCAATTAATAGATCCGTAATACCACCAAGTGCAGAAACCACTACAGTGCACTGTTCTTGTTCTTGAACAATGGATAAAACATTGGATATGCTCTCAGGGCTTGCGACGGATGTTCCGCCAAATTTTAAAACTTTCATGTTTTAAGATAGTTTTTCCGATTAGGAAATTAATGATTGATAATGAATGTTAATGAACTCTACGAATATGATTGCTCTACCCCCAAGGGGTTTTTGCTGAGCTGTTGTAAAAAATTGACAGTGGAACTGCGATTAACATGTTTACCTAAAATATTGAGCAAAAATAGCTTAAAAGCTTAAGTTGATGAAGTATTTTAAAAAAAAACTCTCTAAAGTAGGTTTAGAGAGTTCTTGTTTTAGGCTGTTTTAAGCGAAAGGGAGAGTTTCTCTTCTTTTCCATCCCAGTCTATTTTGAGTGTGTCACCTTCTTGAATTCGATTAGAAACAATTTCTTCGGCGATCAGATCTTCTAAATAGCGTTGTATTGCTCTTGACAATGGGCGTGCTCCATACTTTTTGTCAAATCCTTTATCTCCTAGAAAACCTTTTGCTTTTTTACTGAGCTTAACGGTATAACCAAGTTTGGTAATGCGTTTACTCAATTTTTCCAATTCGATATCAACAATTTTCATGATATCCTCTTTTTCAAGCGCATTGAAGATCACGATATCATCAATCCGATTCAAGAATTCTGGTGCAAATGTTTTCTTTAGGGCATTCTCTATTACACTTTTTTCGAGATCATGTGATTGTGCTTTTTGCGCGGAAGTGCTAAAACCAACTCCAGTACCAAAATCTTTTATTTGTCGCGCTCCAATGTTGGATGTCATGATGATGATGGTGTTTTGGAAGTTTATTTTACGACCTAGACTATCGGTTAAAAAACCATCGTCCAACACTTGCAAGAGCATATTAAAAACATCTGGATGTGCTTTTTCTACTTCATCAAGTAGAATAACGGAGTAAGGTTTTCTTCGTACTTTCTCACTCAATTGTCCTCCTTCTTCATAGCCAACATAGCCTGGAGGTGCACCAATTAAACGCGAAATAGCAAATTTCTCCATGTATTCACTCATGTCAATTCGGATCAAATTCTCTTCAGAATCAAACATCTCTCGCGCAAGTATTTTCGCTAATTGCGTTTTTCCAACCCCAGTTTGACCTAGAAAAATAAAAGATCCAATGGGTTTATCAGGCGCTTTTAGACCAGCACGATTTCGTTGAATCGATTTTACAACCTTTTCAACAGCATCCCGCTGTCCAATGAGATTTTCACCAATGATATCGGTGAGATTAGACAATTTATTTTTCTCGGAGGAAACAACTTTTTGGACTGGGATTCCCGTCATCATTGCAACTACGTCGGCAATGTGGGTTTCGGTGACTTGGATTCGGTTGAGTTTAGATTCCTCTTCCCATTTTTCTTGTGCAGTGATTAGGTTGCGTTCTACGCGTTTTTCATCATCACGCAATTTAGCAGCCTCCTCATATTTTTGTTTTTTGACAACATTGTTTTTGTCTGTGCGCACACGGTCTAACTCTTCTTCCAATTCGATCACCTCCTGTGGTACGTTCATGTTTTTGATGTGAACGCGTGAACCGGCCTCATCCATTGCATCAATAGCTTTGTCCGGGAGAAATCGATCGGAAACATAACGGCTTGTCAATTCTACACAGGCAGTCAATGCCTCATCGGTATAGGTTACATTGTGATGGTTTTCATATTTGGATTTGATGTTTTGAAGAATTTCAATGGTTTCTTCTTCCGAGGTTTGCTCAATGAGCACCTTTTGAAATCTTCTCTCCAATGCACCATCCTTTTCAATGTTTTGACGATATTCATCAAGGGTTGTAGCACCAATACATTGTATTTCTCCTCTTGCCAAGGCAGGTTTAAACATATTGGAGGCATCTAGGCTTCCAGTTGCTCCACCAGCTCCAACGATAGTGTGAATTTCGTCAATAAAAAGAATGATATCTTCGTTTTTTTCCAATTCATTCATGACCGCTTTCATGCGTTCTTCGAATTGGCCTCTATATTTTGTTCCAGCAACTAGGCTGGCTAGGTCAAGAGAAATAACGCGTTTGCCATATAAAACACGTGAAACTTTCTTTTCAACAATTCGAAGTGCAAGGCCTTCTGCTATGGCAGATTTCCCCACCCCGGGTTCACCTATTAGGAGTGGATTGTTTTTTTTGCGGCGACTTAGAATTTGCGAGACACGTTCAATTTCTTTTTCACGTCCAACAACAGGGTCCAGTTTATCGAGTGCTGCTAGAGCCGTAATATCTTTCCCAAAATTGTCCAATACGGGCGTTTTTGATTTTTTAGATTTGGCGGTTTCTGCAGCAGGAACAAACGGATTTTGCTTGTCATTTTCGGCATTGTCTTCTCCTTCCTCTGGGAAGGATGAACCAGAAATATCTAGGTAATCACTGTCATTTGTCAACATTGATTTAAATTCTTCTTTGACAAGGTCGTAATTGACATTGAGTTTTTCCAGCAATTTAGTTGTGGGATCGTTTTCGTTTCGAAGGATACACAGCAGTAGATGAATGGTGTCAATAAGATCACTTTGGAACAGTTTGGCCTCTAAAAAAGTTGTTTTCAAGGCACGTTCAGCTTGACGCGTGAGGTGTAAATTTCGTTTGGTGTTTTCTAAGCGCGTATTATCGAGCAAGGCTGGGTTTAGTATTTCAACTTTTTTGCGGAGGTTATCCAAGTCAACGTCAATGGCGTTGAGTATTGAAATTGCTTTTCCTCCGCCATCGCGCAATATTCCGAGCATCAAATGCTCCGTTCCTATATAATCATGCCCCAAACGAAGGGCTTCTTCTTTGCTAAAAGAAATAACATCTTTTACGCGTGGAGAAAAGTTGTCATCCATGTTTTTGAGTTTTATATCTTTTCTTCAGTTCAAACATCGTTCCAAACCATTTGAAAGTCCTAGCTAATAGACAAAAAAAAGTTTAGAAATCAAAGACAAGAATGCTAAATTTAAGTAAACTTTTTCACCAAAATTATGTTAATAAATTGATCAGAAAATCTCCATTAAATCAGTGTGGGTGGCATTTAAATAATTATTTTAGCATGAAATACACTAAGACCAAATTTAAATTATGGCTGAAGGAGAAAAGTTAATCCCAATCAACATTGAAGATGAGATGAAATCGGCATATATCGATTATTCGATGTCTGTCATTGTGTCACGTGCCTTACCTGATGTTCGGGATGGTTTAAAACCTGTACATCGGAGAGTATTGTATGGGATGCACGAATTAGGAATTCGTGCGACAACTGCATATAAGAAATCTGCCCGTATTGTAGGGGAGGTGTTGGGTAAATACCATCCTCACGGAGATACTTCTGTCTACGATACCATGGTACGTATGGCTCAAGAATGGAGTTTGCGTTATCTCTTGGTTGATGGTCAAGGTAACTTTGGTTCTGTAGATGGAGATAGTCCTGCAGCAATGCGTTATACAGAGGCCAGAATGCGGAAGATATCAGAAGATTTATTGGCTGATATAGAAAAAGACACTGTCGACCATCAATTGAATTTTGACGATACCCTTAAAGAACCAACCGTTCTTCCCACCAAAGTCCCCACCTTGTTAATCAACGGTGCGTCTGGTATTGCCGTTGGGATGGCCACAAATATGCCTCCACACAACCTCACCGAGGTGATTGAGGGGATTATCAATTACATCGACAACAATGATATTACTATTGATGAATTGATGCAGTCGATTAAAGCGCCTGATTTCCCCACTGGAGGAACCATTTATGGTTACGAAGGTGTTCGCGATGCTTTTCATACTGGGCGTGGTCGAATTGTACTGCGCGCCAAAACCAATATTGAAGAAGTCAACGGACGGGAATGTATCATTGTTGATGAGATTCCTTATCAGGTCAACAAAGCCGAAATGATTCGAAAAACGGCTGAACTTGTTAACGATAAAAAAATTGAGGGTATTTCAAATATCCGTGATGAGTCTGATAGAAACGGAATGCGAATTGTTTATATCCTTAAGCGTGATGCAATTCCTAATATTGTCCTAAACAAACTTTATAAATACACTGCTTTACAGTCCTCATTTAGTGTAAATAATATTGCCTTGGTCAAAGGACGACCAAAATTGCTTAACCTTAAAGAGCTGATTCATCATTTTGTGGAGCACCGCCATGAAGTAGTGGTAAGGAGAACAGAATATGAATTAAAGAAAGCGCAAGAACGTGCTCACATACTCGAGGGTTTAATTATTGCATCGGATAATATTGATAAAGTAATTGCTTTGATTCGTTCTTCGTCCAATGCAGATGAGGCCCGTGCCAAACTGATTGAGAATTTTGAACTTTCCGAAATTCAAGCAAAAGCTATTGTAGAAATGCGCTTGCGCCAATTGACAGGCTTAGAGCAGGATAAACTTCGCGCAGAGTATGATGACCTTCTCAAAACCATAGCTGATTTGAAAGATATTCTTGATAAAAAAGATCGTCGAATGACCATCATCAAGGAAGAGCTGGAAGAAATCAAAACAAAATATGGAGATGAGCGTCGTTCTAAAATAGAATATGCAGGAGGAAACTTCAGTATAGAAGACATGATCCCCGATGAAAAAGTGGTGGTAACTATTTCTCATGCGGGCTATATAAAACGTACACCACTGGCAGAATACAAGACGCAAAATCGCGGAGGTGTAGGGCAAAAAGCAAGTACTACACGAAATGAAGATTTCTTGGAACACCTTTTTGTTGGAACAAACCACCAATACATGCTGTTTTTTACCCAAAAAGGAAAGTGTTTTTGGATGCGGGTGTATGAAATCCCGGAGGGATCTAAAACCTCCAAAGGACGTGCAATTCAAAACTTGATCAATATTGAACAAGATGATAAGGTGAAAGCCTTTATCAATACGCAGGATTTAAAAGATGAAGAATACATCAACAGTCATTGTGTAATAATGGCGACCAAACAAGGGCAAATTAAGAAAACCTCCTTGGAGCAATACTCTCGTCCGCGTGCAAATGGTATTAATGCAATTACCGTCAAAGATGGCGACGAATTGCTTGAAGCAAAATTAACCAACGGAGAAAGCGAAATTTTAATAGCGGTTAAATCTGGAAAAGCCATCCGCTTCGAAGAAGGTAAAACACGCCCTATGGGAAGAAATGCTTCTGGAGTTAGAGGAATTACGCTAAATGGACCAGATGACGCAGTTGTTGGAATGGTTTCCGTTAATGATCTAAACACCGATATCCTTGTTGTATCGGCCAATGGATATGGCAAGCGATCAAGTTTAGAGGACTATCGAGCGACCAATCGTGGAGGAAAAGGAGTTAAGACCATTTCTGTCACAGAGAAAACAGGAGAACTTGTTTCAATCAAAAATGTTTCCGATGAAAATGATCTAATGATCATTAATAAATCTGGAATTGCCATTCGAATGAGCGTAGATTCTTTAAGAGTTATGGGTCGTGCAACCCAAGGTGTCAAGTTGATAAACTTGAAAGGAGGCGACTCCATAGCTGCTGTTGCAAAGGTCATGAAAGAAGAGGAGTCTTTTGAAGATCAAAGCCTTAAGGGTGAAGAAAATGACACTGATGGCACGAATATTGAATAAATCAATTTACAATAATAATACACAAACAATGAAACAATTATTTACCCTTTTCTTGGGATTAGTGCTTTCTGTTGGGATCGCACAAAAAAAAGAACTTAAGCAGGCGCAAAAATTATTCAAGGCCTCAAAGATCAGCGAAGCTTCTGCCTCATTAAAAACTAATCAAGCCCTGATTGAAGGTTATGATGATGTTAAAATTAAAGATCAATATTACTTACTAAAAGGGCAAATTGCTCGTTTAGAGGAAGACTTTCAAGTCTCCTATGATAATTTAACCTTAGTTCAAAATGAAGCCTTAGTTGCTCCAGAATTAATGCTTTTGACCTCAGACATTGTAAATGCAGCCATTAAACAATCTGAGCAACAGGAGTTTGTTCTTTCTGCTAAAAATTTATTTTTAGCCTATACGATAGACAAACAGGCAAATGTTGATTATTTGTATTATGCAGCAACAAATGCGGTCAATGCAAAGGATTACCCTCTCGCATTAGAATATTACTTGATGCTGAAGGAGATGAATTATACCGGTATCGTTACCAAGTATTTTGTTACCGAAGTTGCCACGGGAGAAGAAAGCGAAGTATCCAATGCAGAATATACGATTTTCCTTAAATCAAAAGATTACACAAATCATCGTGAAGAAGACACTGCATCTAAATATCCCGAAATAGTAAAGAATATCGCATTGATTTACAATGATTTGGGTCAAAAAGAGAAAGCAATTTCAGCTGTAAAAGATGCGCGAGAAGCGAACCCAGGCGACGTTGGATTAATCTTGACTGAGGCCAATATCTATATTGAATTAGATGAGAAAGAACGTTATCAAGAGTTGATCGTTGAAGCACTGGAGCAAGACCCTAATAATGCAGTTTTATACTACAACCTTGGAGTAGTTAGTGGCGATTTAGGAGATGGCACTAAGTCCAGAGAATTCTATGAAAAAGCGATAGAGTTAGATCCAAGCATGTCCAATGCATATCTAAATCTAGTTGCATTAATTCTCAAGGATGAAGCAGCAATTGTTGAACAAATGAATTCTTTGACCAACTCACGTGCAGACAATGTCAAATATGACAAATTGAAGAAAAAAAGAGAGGATATTTATATTGAATGTGTGCCAATCCTCAAAAGTTTAATTGATCTAGACGACACCAACTTAGACGCTATAAAAACCTTGAAAAACATCTATGGTACCATTGGTGACAATGATGGGTTCAAGGCCATGAAGGAGCTGGAAGATAAAGCGCAGCAATAGTCCCAAGACAATGGTGATATACTTTTGGCTGTCTGAAAAAATATCTTTTTCGGACAGCCTTTTTTTATAAGATGGATTTAATCAATCGTAATTTATGCGAATGTTTTTGTTGTTCAGCATTGAAGATACCTGTTTGGTCAATTCGATCGATGCGAACCTTTCCATGTGCATGAAGAATAAAATGATTTTGCAGTAAAATCCCTACATGGGTAATATTTCCTTCATTATTATCAAAAAAGGCTAAATCGCCTGGCTGACTCTCTTCAACGAAGCTAAGACTAGTGCCTTGTTGTGCTTGCTGGTAAGCATCTCTTTTCAGAGGGATACCATGAATTTTGTACACCATTTGCGTTAAACCCGAGCAGTCAATTCCTAGGGGCGTTTTTCCTCCCCAAAGATAGGGTGCATGCAAAAATTGATAGGCAGTTTGAACAATGGCTTCTCTTTGCGACGTAAGCTTTGTTGGAGTGTACTCTATGCTGTGATTCAATAGTGAAAGTGCACGTAAATCACTGCCCAAAGGGATGGGAAATATTTGTGTATTTGCTAACTGTACAAAATCAATCAAGTGAGTAGAAGCGATAAAGACTTGATCTTGGAGGGATTTATATTCTTTTTCGTCGATAACTACTGCCTGATTTTGGGTGATCCAACCTTCATATTTATCCCAATCCAATCGGATTTTAAACCAGTCTTTGCGTTGGTCGATTATTTTAAACGATTCTCCGTAGAGCAGTTGTGAGGTTAATTCGCTTTTGTGGTCATTTTCTTTTCGAAGTGGAATAACACCTAAATGACAAATACCGTATTTCAACTTGCTTTTTGTTTTAAGAATAACTACTCTTCAAAAGTAGCGAAAATCAAGCAACTAGCAGACAAGAGGATAGAAATTTCCTTTGCAACAAGAACATTTCTTACCTTAGAGGGGAATTTAAATTTTGTTCAACTCTTTTTCATTTTATGAAGCGACTACTTGAGTTTTTATACAATTATCAATCCCTTATTTACAAGGCAATTCTCTATGCATTAAGTTGTGTGTTGATTGTTTATTTTTTTCCCATCAAAAGCCAGTTTGCGTTTGACTATTCAAAAGGGCAGAGTTGGGGATATGAAACCTTATATGCTCCTTTTGATTTTGCCATTATTAAATCAGAAAATGAAATCAATCAAGAAAAGGAGCGCTTGAAACTAGAGGCCATCACATATTTTGATGTTGAATTATCTCAAACTGAAAAGGTGCTTTTGGCCTATGCTGCGAATTTTGAAAATTATTTTCCCTTTCGTAAAAACTCCCAACGCTATGAGCGTTATTTTGATTATGGTAAATTGCTGCTCGAAGACATCTATGCCAAAGGGGTGCTTCCTGTCAATTATTTCCATGAAGGTGGGAGGAGAGCTGCCTTGGTGTTGGATCGCTCTGAGCGAGATCTCCCCTTCGATGCTCTACTTAATTTGACTGCCTTGAATGAATTTTTGGAAAAAGCAATTGACGCTGAATACAGTAGCTACAGTAAACAGTATTACAATTTATTGTTTGAGATTCTTGAGCCCAATTTAACCTATAACAAAAGGTATACTGAGCAATCCATAAACGATTTATACTTAACCATTTCCCCTACACGTGATATTATTGCACAAGGAGAAATGATCATTTCGACCAACGAATTGATCGATGAGGAAAAGTGGAATATATTATGGTCTTTGGAACAACAGTTTTCATCGGAGGACTTGCAAGCCAAAAACTTTGTTTGGATTGTTTTTGGCTATAGTTTAATTGTTTCCTTGCTACTCCTACTGTTGCTTTTATTTGTGTATAAATACCGCTTTTCGATTTTTGAAAATAACACAAAAATGACCTTTATTTTTTTCAATATATTGATGATGGTAGGCATGAGCATACTGGTGCTTAAGTTCAATCAAAACTACATTTACGCCTTGCCGATTTGTATTTTCCCTTTAATCACTAAAACATTTTTTGATGCTCGCTTGGGGTTATTTGTCCATCTATTGTGTGTGCTCATCATTGGTTTTATAGTACCCAATAGTTTTGAATATGTAGTGCTTCAAACAGCTGCGGGGATAGTCACCATTTTAAGTGTTTCTGAACTCTATAAACGGGCAAATTTATTTATTTCGATTTTTCAAATAACCTTGGTGTATTTGGTTGTTTATCTAGCTTTTTTCACCATCCGAGCAGGAAATATTCAATCCCTTGATGTATTTGTATTCGGCCTTTTTGTCATCAATGGTTTATTAACTTTGTTTGTTCAGCCATTGATTTACCTCTATGAAAAAGTGTTCAAACTTGTATCGGATGTTTCTTTACTGGAGTTATCGGACACAAATTCCATGGTTTTTAAAGAGCTATCAAACAAGGCTCCAGGCACATTTCATCATTCGTTGCAGGTAGCAAACTTGGCAGAAGCTGCAGCGGTAGCCATTGAGGCAAATGTATTGCTTACACGTGTGGGTGCCCTTTACCACGATATAGGAAAAATAAATAACCCTATTTTTTTTAGTGAAAATCAGCGAGCTCTTGTTTCCCCTCACGACGAACTTTCCCCAAAAGACAGTGCAAAAATGATTATTCAGCACGTTTTGGACGGGATCGAGTTGGCTAAAAAGTACAATTTACCCGATCGTGTCATTGATTTTATTCGCACGCATCATGGCACTTCAAAGGTCTATTATTTTTACAAGAAGCAGCAGGAGCTTTCGAACGACTTTGATCCAAGCGATTTTTCCTACAAAGGACCCAAGCCCTTTTCAAAAGAAACAGCGATAGTCATGATGTCCGACGCAGTCGAAGCGGCCTCTAAGAGCCTAAAATCGCCTTCTATAGAACTACTTGAGGGTTTTGTTTCTAAAATCATTAATCAGCAAATGGAGGAAGATCAATTTGTGAATTCGAACATTACATTAGCTGAAATAGAAACAGTTAAAAAAGTATTGATCAATAAGTTGGTCAATATCTATCACCTGCGCGTAGAATACCCTGAGTAAAAAAGGTAGAAAATTTCATGAAATCATTGTATAATTAGCATCTTCGGAGTACATTTGCAAACCTAATTACAATTAGACTAGGAGAGGTGCCAGAGTGGTAATGGAGCAGATTGCTAATCTGTCGACGTGTAAGCGTCGCCAGGGTTCGAGTCCCTGTCTCTCCGCAACACAAAAAAGGTGATGATTTCACCTTTTCTCGGGGTGTAGCGTAGCCCGGTCATCGCGCCTGCTTTGGGAGCAGGAGGTCGCAGGTTCGAATCCTGCCACCCCGACACTATGGGTCGAGTAGCTCAGCTGGATAGAGCATCTGCCTTCTAAGCAGACGGTCACAGGTTCGAATCCTGTCTCGATCACAGA
>CAJQKN010000044.1 GCA_905478905.1 uncultured Flavobacteriaceae bacterium
TGATTGAAAATGCAGATAGAGCTATTGCACAAGCCGCCAAGCTTTGTGGTGTTGAGGTGGTAGACTACACAGCCGCTCCAGTTTTTATGCAAGATGAAACCAAAGGAAGTCATGAATGGATGATTGAGTTTCACGTACCCCCAAACAATCCGGAAGAATTTAAAATTGCTTTAGATACTGCCCTTCAACAAATGAATTCTGACTATGAGGCCAAGCGTTACAAAGATTTGACAATGCAGCTCCCTACAATTCGTCTTGCAAGAAAAGGCCTTTTTTACGATTGGCTAGAGACGAAAAACAAGCTCGGTGGACAACACAAGGTTCCTCGCTTGTCCAATGATCGAAAATTACTTGAGGATCTACTTGTGATGAATGCTTAGGAAACCGCTTTTAGCTTTGAAGTGTTTACCTTTTTGAGCTGATTCTCGGCATAGATTTTGGTCACTTTTAAGGCAGTTTCTTCTCCTCCGGGCATTTCAAACATTGCCTGATTTAAAATGGCTTCACAAAGAGAACGCAATCCTCTTGCACCTAAGTTGTATTCCAAGGCTTTGTCCACGATAAAATCTAAAGCTCCATTGGTGAATTCTAATTTAATCCCGTCCAATTCAAACAACTTGATGTATTGTTTGGTTAGTGCGTTTTTAGGGTCAGTTAAAATGGAACGCAAGGTTTCTCTATCCAACGGATGCATATAAGTGAGCACGGGCAAGCGTCCAATGATCTCGGGGATGAGACCAAACGACTTAACATCTTTGGGGTTGATGTATTGAAGTAGATTGTCTTTGTCAATCTCTTCTGTAGTCTTAGCCATTTTATATCCAATGGCTTGCAGGTTGAGTCGCTTATTGATTTCTCTTTCGATCCCGTCAAATGCACCTCCGGCAATAAAAAGGATATTAGAGGTGTCTACTTCGATAAATTTTTGATCGGGATGCTTGCGCCCTCCTTTTGGTGGAACGTTGACAACGGTTCCTTCCAATAGTTTTAATAAGGCTTGTTGTACCCCTTCTCCTGAAACATCCCGGGTGATGGATGGGTTGTCACTTTTACGGGCAATTTTATCGATTTCATCAATAAAAACAATTCCCTTTTGAGCATTTTCCACATCATAGTCTGCGGCTTGGAGGAGACGCGTTAAGATACTTTCGACATCTTCGCCAACATATCCTGCTTCCGTTAAAATGGTTGCATCTACTATGGCAAGCGGAAGTTGGAGCATTTTTGCAATGGTTTGAGCCAATAATGTCTTTCCAGTTCCTGTTTGACCAACCAATAGTAGGTTGCTTTTTTGAATTTCAATTTCCTCGTCAATTTGAGGATTCAAAATTCGTTTGTAGTGATTGTATACTGCGACAGATAGCACTTTTTTAGCGTCGGTTTGTCCTATGACAAACTGGTCTAAAAAGGCTTTAATTTCTTTGGGTGGTTTTAGTTCAAAACTGGAATTTTCAGCAGTCGATTCAGAACTTTCTTCCTCAACAATTCCATGGGCTTGAGCTATACAACGATCACAGATATGTGCATCTAGACCGGCAATTAATAAATCGGTTTGTGGCTTTGCTCGACCGCAAAAGGAACAGCTTAATTCTTCTTCGCTCATGGGAAATGGGGTTACTTTGTCAATACTTCGTCGACCATTCCATAGGCTTTGGCCTCTTCGGCTTTCATCCAATAGTCACGGTCACTATTGAGAGTGATTTTCTCCATGGTTTGACCTGAATGTTTTGCGATGATTTGGTACAACTCGTCTTTGAGTTTTATGATTTCACGTGCGGTAATTTCAATGTCTGATGCTTGTCCTTGCGCTCCACCAAGTGGTTGGTGAATCATGACCCGTGAATGAGGTAAAGCAGTACGCTTGCCTTCTTGACCAGCACACAATAAAACAGCTCCCATAGAAGCCGCCATACCCGTACAGATAGTCGCAACATCTGGTGTGATGTACTGCATGGTGTCATAAATCCCCAGACCAGCATAAACACTTCCGCCTGGCGAGTTTATATACATTTGAATGTCGCGTTTAGCATCGACAGATTGTAAGAACAATAATTGTGCTTGGATAATATTGGCAACTTGATCATTGATCGCTGTGCCCAGAAACATGACGCGATCCATCATTAAACGGGAAAACACGTCCATTTGTGCAACATTCATTTGACGCTCCTCTATAATGTAAGGCGTCATGCTACTTGTGATTTTATCGTAGTACATGGCATTGATGCCATGGTGTTTGGTTGCGTATTTTTTAAACTCTTTCCCGTAATTCATTTGGACTTTTTTAAATATAAACTAAATGTACATAATTTTATTTTGCTGAACCATATGCTTCTTTTACAAAGGCTTCATAGTTCACTTTCTTGAGCTTAAGATTGGCGTTTTCTTTGTAGAATTCCAATAGTTTTTGACTCATCAATTGGTCAGACAAACGTTTGGTTTCTTCTTGATTACTAAAAATACGTGCTGCAATATCGTCCAACTCTTTGTCGGCTGGGTTTAATTGTCCATATTGCGCCATTTGCTGTTTGATCATGTCTTTAGCAAAGCTTTGCAATTCTTCAAATTTAACCTGTAGATCATGATTTTTGATCAAGCTACCTTCGATCAATTGGTAACGAATTCCTTTTTCAGATTTGTTGTATTCTTCAATTGCTTCTTCTTCGGTCAAGGGTTGTTCCCCACTATTTTGCAACCAACGAATTAAAAATTCTTTTGGTAAATCAAATTTTGTTGCATCAATTAAACTTTCGGTTACATCGTTGAGTAACTTTTGGTCGGTTTGCTGAACAAACTGTTTTTCAATGCCATCTTTGATTTTCGCTTTGAGTTCAGTTACATTTTTAACCGTTCCTGGCTCGTAGAGTTTGTCAAAGAGTTCTTGATCCAATTCAGCAAGAATTCGCTTATTGGCCTCAGTTACGGTTAAACTAACTTCGGCAGGAATATCTGCTAAAGCATCTGCGGTAACGCCTAGTGCACGTGCAGTAATATGATCTTCAGTAAATAGACCTTTGGTTTTAACAGTAATGGCCTCGTTTAGTTTTGCAGCTTTCAAGGCATCTTTATTTTTCTTTCCTTTGAATTGGTCAAATTCAATGGTAGGAGTGGTGTTAATGGCAGCTTCTTCGTTGATGATACTCAGGGTAAGTTCAAAACCTTCATTAATGCTTGACTGCGCTTCTAGCTTTCCATATTGCTTTTGTAGGTAGTTGAGCTGTTCATCAATCATTTTTTTATCTGCCTCAATTTGAAACTGAGTGATGGCTTTCTTTCCTTTGATATTAACATCAACGTTGGGAGCAAATCCTAATTCAAATTCAAACGAGAGTTGCTCTGCCTTCCAGTCAATTTCATCTTGGATAACGGGCAATGGATTACCCAACAATTCAAGTTTTTCTTCTTGTATGTAATTAGTGAGGCTTTCCTGCAATAATTTATTGACCTCCTCGGCCATGACAGCCGTTTCATACTGCTTTTTGATCATGCCCATGGGTACATGTCCTTTTCTAAAGCCGGGTATATTGGCGTTTTTTTTGTAATCTTTTAAGATGGTTTCTACTTTCGAAGTAAAATCAACTTGTTCGATTGAAATAGCAACTTTTGCATTCAGGGCATCGACGTCTGTTCTGGTAATTTGCATGAATTTTTTCTCAATAAATTAGGGCGCAAAAATAAGGTTTTAAAATGGTTCTACAAACCCGAGTCAGTGGAGATTTCTTTAAATCGATATATCTCTGTAAAATATAGAAGTTTCTTATAAAATAAAATAGTACATTTGCCGCTTAATTAATAACCCGAGTGTCGAGTACGCTCACAATTAATATGATATGCCAGTAAAAATTAGACTTCAAAGACACGGTAAAAAAGGAAAACCATTTTATTGGGTCGTTGCGGCCGATGCACGCGCAAAGCGTGATGGACGTTACCTAGAGAAAATAGGAATCTACAACCCAAACACCAATCCTGCAACCGTTGAGATCAATGTTGATACTGCTGTAAAATGGTTAGAAAATGGGGCTCAGCCAACCGATACAGCAAGAACATTATTGTCTTACAGAGGAGCATTATTAATGCATCACTTGAACGGTGGAGTGCGCAAAGGGGCACATACCCAAGAAGAAGCTGATGCAAAATTTGAAGCATGGTTAGCGAATAAAGAAATTGAAATTCAAGCTAAAGTGGATGGTTTATCCAAAACTGAAGCTGCTGCTCGCAAGAGTGCCTTAGATGCTGAAAAAGCGGTAAACGAAAAACGTATTGCAGATGCAAAAGCACTGGTTGATGAGGCCGCTGCTGTAGAGGCTGCTGCTCAGGCTGAAGAAGCTGCTGAACAAGCTGCTGCAGAAGCTACAGAAGAGACAGCTGCTGCTGAGGAAACTCCTGCTGCAGAAGCAACTGAAGAGACAGCTGCTGCTGAGGAAACTCCAGCTGCAGAAGCAACTGAAGAGACAGCTGCTGCTGAGGAAGCTCCTGCTGCAGAAGTAACAGAAGAAGCACCTACTGCTGAGGAGGCTCCTGCCGCTGAAGCAACAGAAGAGGCGCCTGCTGCCGAGGAAGCTCCTGAAGAAGACAAACCAGCTGCTGAATAAATTTGTATGAAAAGAGAGGACTGCTTCTATCTTGGAACATTCGTCTCGAAATTCAGTTTTAAAGGAGAGTTACTAGCCAAGCTAGACACCGATTCTCCTGAAGACTTTATACTATTGGAATCAATCTTTGTAGAAGACAAACAAAGATTGGTTCCTTTTTTTGTTGAAAATGCTTTGCTTCAAAAATCAAAATTACTTCGCCTAAAACTTGAAGATGTCGATACCGAAGCTGAAGCCGATCGCCTTATAAAAAAGGACATTTACCTTCCCCTTACCATGCTTCCAGCTTTGGAAGGAAATAAATTTTATTACCACGAAATTATTGGTTTCACCATTGGAGAAGAGGGGCAAGATGCTATTGGTAAGATAAAAGGGGTGATCGATCAAACGGCTCAGGCTTTGTTTGAAGTCGTTGGAGAATTTGACGTACTTATTCCAATACATGACGACTTTTTGGTAAAGGTCGATCGTGAAAACAAGCATATTACGGTAGCCTTACCCGACGACTATTTGGATTTATACCGATAATGAAATCTTCTTTTTTTCATTTTCAACAATTTTCCGTTCGCCAGCAAGACAGTGCCATGAAAATTGGTACCGATGGTGTCCTGCTTGGAGCATGGACAAAACTTCGCGCTGAAGATAGGGTTATATTGGATATTGGAACGGGCACAGGTCTCATTGCCTTGATGATTGCTCAGCGCTATCCAAACACAACCCTCGATGCTATCGAGCTGAATGAAGCGGCTGCACTAGAAGCTGAATTCAATTTTAGAAATAGTCCTTGGCCGAATCGATTAAATGCTTTTCTAACATCTGTACAAGACCATGCCCTAAATGCAAGAATAAAGTACGATCATATTGTATGTAATCCACCTTTTTATCAAGGGGCTTATCCTATTAAAAATAGTGCAAGAGACAAAGCTCGCAACAACGCTTTCCTCCCCTTTTCCGAATTATTTCAATCAATCAATTCCCTCCTAAATGCTCATGCTAGCTGTTCGCTAATTGTTCCCTTTGCCGCTTTTGAAAAGGTGATCGTTGAGGCGGAAAAAAATGATTTGTGCTTAGTTCGCTCCACCAAAGTGAAAGGATGCGAAGGGGCTTCTTTCAAACGAGTATTGCTTTCTTTTTCCCGCGAGAATAAAGTGCCTGTAGAAAACGAGCTCTGTTTAGAGCTTAGTCGAAATGAACGTACGCCCGCGCATCAAGAGTTGGTAAAAGCCTTCTATTTGTCTAAACCCTAAAAGTCAAAGACAAAACCAAACGATGGTAAAGGTGTCTGAGTCCTGTCGGTGTCAATAACAACTAAATTCCTGGGTTGTACTTCCATTCCGTCATCTGTACGTTCCAGTCCATATTCTAGCGGACGTGGAACCGCTTGCGCCAAAAAGTTTTGAACCTCTAAGTAAAAGTTGAAAGATAAACGTTTAAAGTTCCATTTCTTATCTATGCGTATGTCTCCTTGGCTAAAGACATCTAAGCTTAGGTCGCCTAAACGATTGTAGTCCAAAACAATTCGTGGATAGGCCGCTAAGCTTGCAGCAACGTCTGTTGGGACATAGGGTGTTTTTCCAGCATAGCGATAGCGTAAAGAAATCTCCCAATTTCGTTTAAGTTTATATCCTCCAGTAAACGAGAGTAAGTTTCGACTATCCCATACGGTTGGAAGTAAAGGGCCATTTTCGCGGCTAAATTCACTAAAGAAATAAGTGTAGGCAAGCACTCCATAAAAGTTTTTGGTCAACTTTTGTTGGAATAATACTTCCATTCCAAGGCTTTGGCCTTCTCCCGAATCGATGACAGGTTCATTGCCTAAAACTTCAAACCCTCCTCCTTTATTGGCCAAAGAAACTTGATCCAACACTGAAACAGGATATTGGCTGTAGTCTTTCAAAAACCCTTCAATGGTTATTCGTGAGGTTGGTGACCAATTGTATTCAATTCCAAGAACATAGTGATCACTCTGCGTGTAACGATTGTTTTTATTGGTGAAGTTTCCATTGATGTCCTGGAACCCAAGCATGGTATAGGTAGGCATCTTGAAGTAGCGTCCTATAGAAGTATTTATTTTCCAACGTTCATCTTGGGTTATACGGTAACTAGCGGCAAATCTGGGTGAAAGATTGTCAATCAAGCTTGATCCAGTGGTGAAACTATCTGCATCAAGACGTAACCCTAGTGAAAGGGATAAGCGCTCGTTAAAATAGGATCGGCTGGCCTTCCCAAAGAATCCATATTTTGTAAAATTGATGGATGTTGCATAATTAAAGTTTTCTAAAAGGGATAAAGTACCGTTAGAATATTTCGACAGTTGAAGGTTGAATCCGTAACTATATTTCCAGTCACCAGAATACCGAGTGACTTTTGATCGCAATTTGGTTTCTTGTTCCACCGCATCATTTTCAAAAAGTAATCCGCTTTTGGCCTCATTGTCTTCAAAGCGGCTAAATAAATTTTGTAAACGATTTGTGCTCAATGTAGTAAGCATGAGTCCATTACCGTTTTTAAATTTCCGTGTCCACGAAAGGCCAAGGGTAGTTGTTCTTTGCTGTATAATTGGCACCTGTTCGATGGTAGCCTGTTGTTCGGCATCAAACTCATCTGGGGCAACAACCGAGAAATCATCGATGGATCCCAAGCCGATAAAACTGATGCTATTGTAAGTATCAACGGTATGGGTGAGCTTCCATTGATAGTCCCAGTAATCTGGACGAATGGGTAAACCAACTAGCTCGAAAATAAATTGCAAATAACTTCTTCGTGCAGAAAGCATCAGCGTAGTATTTGATCGTTCTTTGTCACCTTTAAATAAGGGGGTATTGATTGTAATTCCTGCTTCACTCGCTCCAACGCGTACTTTTGCGGCAAAATCTTTGGTGTTTCCATCGCGTTGTTCGAAGGCCAAAACACCAGAAAGTGGGTTGTCATATTCTGCACCAAAGGCAGAAGAAGAAAGGGTTACATTTCGAATGAAGTCTACATTGAGCATTCCAACTGGACCACCAGCACTTCCTTGGGTACTAAAGTGATTAATGTTGGGAATTTCTATTCCATCTAAGTAATAAACGCTTTCATTTGGTGCTCCACCACGGATGATGAAATCGTTTCGAAACCCTCCAATGGAAGGGGAAATTCCAGGAAGACTTTGTGCTACCTTTGCAATGTCATTATTTCCACCTGGATAGGTTTCTATTTCAACAGCCGACAAAGATTGTGTAGAAAGAGGGGTTTCTTTTGTTGTTCTAAAAGAACTTTTGACCACCACGACTTCGTCGAGTATTTGGTTGTCTTCTTCTAGCTTAAACAATAGGTCGGCAGTTCCCACTGATTTGACAATTACATTGAACTTTGTTTCTGAGGTGTAACCCAAAAAACTTGCTGTAATTTTATAGGTTTTTGGAGGGATGTCTTGTATGCTAAAATATCCTTCTGCATCTGTGACAACCCCAATGGTTGTTCCTTCAACAAGGATAGTGCTCCCTTCAAGAGGGAGAAGTGTTTTGTTATCAATTACTTGACCCGTTAGTGTTCCATTATTCTGGGCACATACCATGGAGATTAATAGAAGAAAAAGGGAAGTTAGTAGACTTTTTAGCATCGTATTTTTTGACAAAAATAGGCGAGAAGTAGTAATGAAACAAAATTATGTTTAACTTTTTTAATCAAAAGATTAAACAATTAATTTTTTCGTCTTCGTCTATTTTTTTTCGACTTGTTAAGACGTTCAAGTTCTTTTAGTTTTTTCTCTTCTTGCTCCAAGTCATAGGCTTGTCTCAGGCCTTCAATATCATCTGTGCTAATTGTCTCTTGGTCGGGAGCTTGAAGTGCAATATCTTCGACAGTGAAGGCTTCCTTATTGGTTTGGTTTCGCATGATTTCCCTGGCAGCATTGAGGTTGTAATAGACTCCAGGATCAATCATTTTGTTGGCAACATAGTTTTCTTTTTTCTTTTTATCCCAACGAATAAAGAGGAAACCACCTTCTGTTTTTTCGTTGTATTTAACCCGATATACCCTTGCATTATTGGGAAGTGTTTGGTAAACCTCAATGGTTTCAATAATGTATCCAGCTAGGTCGAGCAGATCTTGAACAAATAACATTTGTCCCTCTCTACTTTTATCATTTAGTGGTTCAACATATTCTTCTTCTGCGTATTGTTCATCATCTGCGAAGTATTGATCGTTGGTTTGTGCAGTTACCAGCCCAAACCCCAACAGTATAAAAAGAAAATAGAGCTTAAAAGTCACTTGTTTTTTTTGTTTTAAAGTACAAAAAAATAAAATAAAGTGAGGGGGCATAAAATAAGGTTTCTAAAAACCGCAATGGGATGAGGGTAAAGTAGAATCGATTTAATCCAATAATACTGGCGGCAATACTGAGACTAAAGAGGCCTAGACAAAAATAGGGGATTCCTTTGTTTTGTTGTTAAAGTAGACTACAAAACTAAAAGCACAGGCAAAAGACAGTGAAAGTGCGTAGATAAAGGTAGGGATAAAAACATCCCCCATATAAGGTTCAATAAAATACATTAAAAAAATAAAGTAAATTCCATAAATGAAAAAAGGGAGACTCATTTTTGATTTTTTAAGGGCTTCGCTCATGGAAGTTTCCAATTCTCTATAAAGTGAAAAGCTAAATAAAATACTCGCTCCCCAATAGGCTGTTAGGCCAGAAATAAAATAGTTAATGTCTGAGCCAAGAATCATAACATCGCCAATAAAGCAGAAGAAAAAAGCAAAATAGATTGTTTGATCAATTCCTTTTAGATGATAGTATAGGGCAATTAAAATTAGGGGTGGAAGTGGTGTAAGAGCATATTCTAGGATTGGCCATTGGGCTATTTTTGCAATCCCTATAATTAAAAAAGAGATCCAGAAGACCGATAAAAATATTTTTTCTCTCCAAGTTTTAATCATTTTGCAATGTTTTTAGGTTATGTTCATAGGTGAAATAAAGGCAAATTAGCAATTGTGCCAAAATGTAAAGTCCCCTAACTGTCACTGAAATGATGATACTATCCTCAACAAACAATTGATAACAAATTATACTTGCATCTACAAAAAGAATGAGAATGCCCAAGAGAAAACTCAGTCGGAATATATTTTTAAGGTTTTCCATTAAAAGCAGGCTAACGATAAAACCTAAAAAAGCAAGGGTAATGGCATAAGCAAATATGATAAAATAATAATCACTTAAATACGGGCCTAATACCCACATGATTCCAACAACGTAGGTTGTAAATATGATTAAGGGAACAAATGTGTTTCTTTTTTTTAATTTTTTTTCTAATGATTCATTTAAATCAGTTATTGTTAAATGGGAAAATAGTAAAAGTGTTCCCCAAAAACAAATTAAGCCTGCAATTGTATAGGTTGGGCTTTTCAACATGAATAAAAAATTTCCAATCCAAGAAATGAAAAGAATGAATAAATAGGCACTACTTCTCTCTTTTTTTTGCAAGTAAAAGCCCGTCAAAAAAATAATGATCAGTGGTTTTGTTAACCATTCCAAGAGCAATAAATCATGGTACAATGCGATAAGATTTATCACAGCATTAATAGCGAAAAAACAAAGTAAAAAAAAGGAGTAGTTCTTTTTTAAACGTGATCCAACAAACATATTTAAATATACAAAAAATTAATTCATTGAGATTTTCTCAAGAACAGGCTTATCAAATACTGTGCAGGAATATAGGTAATCATTACCCAGTAGGTAAAAAAGGCCTCTGAAAAATAAAAAGCATCAAAGGCAATCATGCTGTCTGACAACATAAAAAGGAAGCAACCCATGGCCAAATAGGCGGTTTTTTTTGTTTTTGTTTCTCTCCAAAGAAGAATGCCCAAGAATCCGGTAATGGATAAAGTACAGGCGTAAAGGCTTACGGGTATTAAGAGTTCACCTAGCCTAGGAAACATTAGATAGATCATGCTGACCAGGTATGCGCCAACCAAGAGTAAAGGCAGAAGTGCTTTGCTTTTCGAAAATTGTTGCAGAAGTGTTCCGCCTAATTGCGCTAACATCAAGGAGCAATACAGTAATTGAGTTACCCAAAACGCAGCAATTCCGGCAATAAAAAAGGGAGTTCCTTGAGGAATCAATAATACGTCTCCCAACCAGGAAAAAAACAAGGCAATGATATATTTTTTAGAAGGGTTGCCTTGTAAAAAAACCAAGGCAATCAATGCTGGGATGATGACTGTTTTACTCCCTGCGGCCAAGAGGTCAAAAGCATTTACTTTTGCCCAAACATTAACACAACTCACCAATAGAAAAAAGCCTAAAAAGAATTGTTTTTTTTGCATTGCTAGGTCAAGTTAGATTTTTTTAACCACATATGTGACCACCCCCCAAATTATAAGTTCATTGTCTTCAGTCACCTTGATCGGTGGATAATTTGGATTCTCTGCCATAAGGTAAATGCAGTCAGCTTCAACCTTGAGTCGTTTCACTGTAAATTCTCCATCGATAAAGCAAACTGCAACGGCATTGTCTAGTGGTTCTTTACTTCGATCAATGACCAATAAATCCCCATCGTCTAGTCCAGCACCTTGCATGGATTGACCAGCGACACGTGCATAAAACGTAGCTTCTTCGTTTTTAACCACTTCTTGATCAATACTAATGCGGAGTTCTTTAAAATCATCGGCTGGAGAAGGGAAGCCAGCAGATACGCCTGTATTGGCTAGAGGGATATGGTGTGTTTTTTCTTCAGCAGGTTTAAAAAAGATTAGTTTTTCAGTCATTTTATTCATGGTTTTTTTCGGGATTGATGCGAATGATCTCACTCAGTTCTGTTGTAAAACGAGCAGAAAGATGCTCTTGCCGCATTTTCCATGTTTTATTTAAATCTTGGTTGGCCAATTTAATGCGATGAGGACCAAAACGCAAATGAAGTTTGTCAATTGTTTGCATTAGGGTGTCGTGTTTGTTTTGGTCGGTGTGAAACAGGTTCAATTGTTTTTCGTTTGAAGGACTAAGCCCCATTAAAATCACACCTGCTTTTTTATAATCGACCCCATCTTTATAAATACTCTTTAAGCCAAAAGTAGCATATTTTGCTAAGGTGATGCTCGAGTCTGTTGCATAAGGAAGGGTCACCACACAACTGTTGCGGTACTGTTGGCTGTTTTTATTGTGCGGGTTACTCCTAACGAAAACGAGTAAGGCAGTACAGCTGCTTTTTTGTTGCCGTAATTTTTCAGCACAACTAACCGCATAGGTGGTGATACGTTCTTCTACTTCCCAAAATGTGCGAAGAGAGGAGTTAAAACTTCGTGTAGTGGCAATGGATTTTTTTGCAGGCTGTGTTTCATCCAATTGTATGCAGGGAATACCCAAAAGGTCTTTTTTTAGCCTTAATTCTAGTACACTCATGTGTTTTCGTATCCATGTGTCGGGTAGATTAGAGAAATCATAAGCTGTTTTTATTCCCTGTTTTTCCAACCTTTTGGCATGGCGCCGCCCAATGCCCCAAATATCTTTTGTTTTGGTCCACTTCAATGCTTTTATTCGCTGTTCTTCAGTCTGTATTAGGTAGACACCAGCTGTTATATCAGCATATTTTTTGGCAATCTTATTGGCAATTTTTGCCAAAGCCTTGCTGGGCGCAATGCCCACAGATACTGGAATGCCAGTCCATTGTTGTACCTGTTTTTTCATGGCCAAGCCTTGGGCGTTGAGGTCAAAATGTTCAAAGCCATCGAAGAGCAAAAAAGCCTCGTCTATACTGTAGATCTCAATGGCTGGCGTATAGCTTTCTAGAATTTTCATGACTCGACTGCTCATGTCACCATAGAGAGGGTAATTGGAAGAACACACCTTTATTTTTTCTCGCGCAAAAATGTCTTTGTATTGAAAGGCTGGTGCTCCCATGGGAATACCTAAAGCCTTTGCTTCATTACTTCGCGCAATGACACAACCGTCATTGTTGGATAAAATGACCACGGGTTTGTTTTCTAATTGAGGTTGAAATACCCGCTCACAAGAAGCATAAAAATTATTACAATCGACCAATGCAAACATCTTTCAAAAATACATATTTATACAGCCAAGTTGTTGTCGTTTTTTAAGAGAATATGAAGAAAAAAAAGGAATGCTATTTTTTGATTGAAGAGAATTGTTTTAAAAATCACGTTTTGACGGCTAAATGAAAAACAAAAAGTAGAATAGTCCTCCATATCCTTGAATTAAATATTGTAATTTTGTTTACTAGATTTGACTAGATCGAATATAAATGGATAAATATTCTTTTTTAAACGCTGCACATACCGGTTATTTTGCGCAATTGTATGACGAGTATCTACAACAACCGGATAGTGTAGAACCAAGCTGGCGTGCCTTTTTTCAAGGTTTTGACTTTGGAATGGAGAACAGTTCGGGTGGTGAATCCGCTGATGTTTCTACGGAAATACCGGCGCACTTACAACGTGAATTTAAAGTGGTTCAGCTCATCGATGCTTATCGTACACGCGGACACCTGTTCACCAAAACCAATCCAGTACGCGATCGTCGTACTTACACCCCCAACCTAGACATAGAAAATTATGGCCTTAGTAAGGCAGATTTGAACGAGGTCTTTAGCGCAGGAGAAACCATGGGAATTGGGCCAAGTACACTGGCTAAAATCATAGAAAATCTCGAACAAATTTATTGTGCGTCCATAGGGGTTGAATACATGTATATTCGTGATCCAGAAAAGGTAAGTTGGATTCAAAAAAGGTTGAACATTAACAACAACCACCCTAGTTTTTCAGTAGACCAAAAAAAACATATTCTCAAGAAACTCAATCAAGCCGTTTCCTTTGAGAATTTTTTACACACCAAATACGTTGGACAAAAGCGTTTTTCGTTGGAAGGAGGAGAATCGTTAATACCTGCGCTAGATGCAGTTGTAGAAGCCGCAGCAGAGCAAGGGGTAGAAGAGTTTGTTATGGGAATGGCGCATCGTGGTCGCCTCAACACCTTGACCAATATTTTCGGAAAGTCAAGTCGCGATATTTTTTCTGAGTTTGACGGCAAAGACTACGAAGAAGTAGTTTTTGATGGAGATGTAAAATATCACCTTGGTTGGACCTCGAAACGCCTAACCGATACCGGCAAAAAGATCAACATGAATATTGCACCCAATCCCTCTCATTTAGAGACGGTTGGAGCTGTTGTTCAGGGAATTACCCGAGCAAAGCTAGAAAGCAAGTACAATTTTGACACCAATAAAGTGCTCCCAATCATTGTGCATGGAGATGCAGCCATTGCTGGGCAAGGTTTGCCCTATGAGATTGTGCAAATGGCGCGACTCAAAGGATATGGAACAGGAGGTACGGTACATATTGTTGTCAATAATCAGATTGGGTTTACCACCAATTACTTGGACGCACGCTCTTCCACCTATTGTACCGACGTAGCCAAAGTAACCCTTTCGCCCGTATTGCACGTCAATGCTGATGATGCAGAAGCAGTAGTTCATGCAACCTTATTTGCTTTAGATTTCCGAATGAAGTTTGGACGAGATGTATTTATTGACCTTTTAGGTTACAGAAAGTACGGCCATAATGAAGGTGATGAACCGCGCTTTACCCAACCCAACTTATACAAGGCCATTGCCAAGCATAAGAACCCACGCGACATCTATGCCGATCAATTAATTGCACAAGGCATCATTAGTCAGGCAGACATCAAGCAACTTGAAAAAGATTACAAAGACTCTTTAGAACTAGATTTGCAGGATTCTCGAAAAATAGAGAAAACGGAAATCACTCCTTTTATGCAAGATGAATGGAAAGGTTTTACCCGTGTGGACGAATCGGTGATGATGAAAGATGTACCTACTGCAGTTTCAGTTGAATTATTAACTCAAGTTGCTACTTCAATAACAGCATTACCAGGCGATAAAAAATTCTTGCGTAAGATTGAAAAACTCATTGGCGATCGTAAAAAAATGTTTTTTGAAAATGATGCGATGGACTGGGCAATGGGAGAACTCTTGGCCTATGGAAGTCTGTTGGCTGAAGGCCACGATGTGCGAATTTCAGGACAAGACGTTGAACGAGGAACCTTCTCTCACAGACACGCTATTGTGAAAGCAGAAGAATCTGAAGAAGAAATAATTTTACTCAATTCCATTCAAAAAGATCAAGGTAGATTGCGTATCTACAACTCCCTTCTCTCAGAATATGCTGTTGTTGGCTTTGACTATGGATATGCCATGGCCAGCCCTAATGCACTGACCATTTGGGAAGCACAATTTGGTGACTTTTCCAACGGAGCGCAAATCATGATTGATCAATATATTTCTGCAGCAGAAGACAAATGGAAGTTGCAAAATGGAATTGTACTTCTTCTTCCGCATGGCTATGAAGGTCAAGGAGCAGAACATTCTTCTGCCCGAATGGAACGCTATTTACAACTCTGTGCAAAAGACAATATGTTTATTGCCAATTGTACTACACCAGCAAACTTATTTCACCTTTTACGCCGTCAAGTAAAATCAAATTACCGTAAGCCATTGGTGGTCTTTACCCCCAAAAGTTTACTCCGTCATCCAGCGGTTGTTTCTCCTTTAAAAGAGTTTAGTACGGGTCACTTTAGAACAGTAATTGGCGATGATAAAATAGGACCAAAAGAAGCAAAAAAACTTGTTTTTTGTACAGGGAAGTTTTACTATGACTTGTTAAAAGAACGAGAAGAAAGAGGTATAAATGATGTTGCTTTGGTTCGTGTAGAGCAATTGTTCCCGCTACCAATAGCCGCCATTCAAGAACAATTGGCTGCCTATAAAAATACGGAAGATGTTGTTTGGGCACAAGAAGAACCGCGCAACATGGGGACTTGGTCTCATTTGTTATTGCATATGCCAGGGATAGACCGTTTCCGTCCAGTGAGTCGACGTTTTTACGCTACACCAGCTGCAGGAAGTGCCACACGTTCTGCCAAACGCCATAAAGGAGTCATAGACTATGTCTTTGACACTTCAAAAGATAATTTTATTCGCACAAAAAAATAGAGCTAAATTCCCTTCCGATGATATTAGAAATGAAAGTTCCTTCTCCAGGAGAATCGATAACAGAAGTAGAAATTGCCCAATGGCTTGTTGCCGATGGTGACTATGTAGAAAAAGATCAAGCAATCGCTGAGGTTGACTCTGATAAAGCAACCCTTGAGCTCCCCGCAGAAGTTAGCGGAACCATAAGCTTAAAAGCAGATGAGGGAGACGCAGTAGAAGTTGGACAAGTTGTTTGCCTAATTGATACAGAGGGTCAACCTACCGAAGGATCTGCCCCAACCACAGAGGAAACTGCTCCAGCAGTAGAAACACCCAAGGCTGAAGTGAAAGTTGCTGCAGCGACAAGCTATGCAAGCGGAACAGCTTCTCCTGCCGCAAAGAAAATTTTAGATGAAAAAGGAATTGAGTCCAAAAGTGTTCAAGGCACTGGTCGCGATGGACGAATTACCAAGCAAGATGCCGTAGATGCGGTCCCTTCTATGGGAACTCCTCCAATGCACGGTAGCCGCGAAACTGGACGTAAAAAAATGTCTTTGTTGCGCAGAAAAGTAGCTGAACGTTTGGTGAGTGCAAAAAATGAAACGGCTATGTTGACTACCTTCAACGAGGCCAATATGAGTCCAATTTTTGCTTTGCGTACTGAATACAAAGAAACCTTTAAAGAAAAGCATGGTGTGGGTCTTGGTTTTATGAGTTTTTTCACCAAAGCCGTTGTTCGTGCATTGCAAGAATTTCCAGATGTAAATTCAATGATCGATGGAGATCATCAAATTAAATTTGATTATTGCGATATTAGTGTAGCCGTATCTGGTCCAAAAGGTTTGATGGTTCCTGTTGTTCGCAATGCTGAAGGATTGTCTTTCCGTGGGGTAGAAGCAGAGATAAAACGCCTTGCTATACGTGCCCGCGATGGACACATTACTGTAGACGAAATGACTGGCGGCACCTTTACCATTTCTAATGGTGGTGTCTTTGGTTCTATGCTTTCTACGCCAATCATCAACCCTCCACAATCTGGAATTTTAGGGATGCACAATATCATCGAGCGTCCCATAGCGGTAAACGGAAAAGTTGAAATTCATCCAATGATGTTTTTGGCCTTGTCCTATGATCATCGAATTGTTGATGGACGTGAGTCGGTTGGATTTTTGGTGGCGGTAAAAGAAGCGCTAGAAAATCCAGTTGAATTATTAATGGGCAATGACATTAAAAAAGCACTGGAACTCTAAAACCAACCATTTTCTTTTAAAACAAGGCAAGGCTGATCATAATCAATGCTTGCCTTTTTTTTACGCAAAAAATCAGCACCGATGATTCCATCAATTCTTTCATCACCTTGTTGGACAAGGGCAGCATTAATGGTTTCCATGTCAATTAACATAAAAGGAATACTGGCCAATGCTTTATTGGCAATGCCAATTGTACTTTTCTGACTCCCTAGAGCATTTAGTTTTTCATTCCCTGCACTGGTCAAGGGGAGTTCCTCTCCTTCTTCGATGACAGAAAATTTTGCAGTGAGGGTATTGTCTAAGCAGCTGTTGGAAGCGCCAGTATCGATTAGAAAACAACCTTCAACTCCATTGAGAAATAATTGACAGATGAGATGTTGACTGTTGGTAAACCGCAAGGGGATGGTATAGGAGTCTAGACTACTTTTAAATGGGTTTTTCATCTAGACTAAAGATAAGAAAATAGCTGATGATCAAATGTCAAATCCTTATTTTTGTTGCATGAAGATGATAGATACCCATACCCATTTATATGTAGAGGAGTTTGACCAAGACAGAGCAGAAGTGATCGAACGTGCCCTAGCAGAAGGGATCGATACATTTTACTTGCCCTCAATCGATAGTACCTACACAGAACGAATGCTTTCACTTAGACAGGCTTATCCAGACCACATACGCTTAATGATGGGCTTACATCCCACACATGTAAAAGAAAATGCTGCAGAAGAATTGGCGCATGTAAAAACGATGTTGGACAAGCATTCTTTTTTTGCGGTGGGCGAAATAGGGATAGACCTCTATTGGGACAAGACATTCTTACAAGCGCAGCAAGCTGCATTTGATCAACAAATCAAATGGGCCAAAGAAAAAAAATTACCCATTGTTATTCATTGTCGCGATGCTTTTGATGAAGTTTTTGAAGTGTTAGAGGCAAATAAAGGAGAAGATTTATTTGGAATTTTTCATTGTTTTACGGGAACACTTGAACAGGCAAAACGTGCGATAGGGTATAATTTGAAGCTAGGTATTGGCGGAGTAGCTACATTCAAAAATGGAAAAATCGATCAATTTTTAGCGCAATTACCCTTAAGCTCCATTGTTTTGGAGACTGACGCACCTTATTTAGCTCCCGTTCCCTATCGGGGAAAAAGAAATGAAAGTGCTTATTTGGCAATAATAGCCAATAAATTAAGTGAAATATATTCCCTACCCCTCCATGTGATTGCTGCCCAAACCACTGAAAATTCCAAGTTAGTATTTGAGGCTAAGAATTAATCTGTTTTTTTATGTAGAATAATTTCTAGGGGAAGTATTTTTTTTGTTATTTCGGGGACAAATTAGAGAGGTGGCCGAGCGGTCGAAGGCGCATGCCTGGAAAGCATGTATACGTGCAAACGTATCGAGGGTTCGAATCCCTTCCTCTCTGC
>CAJQKN010000045.1 GCA_905478905.1 uncultured Flavobacteriaceae bacterium
GGTCAAAATTTCTTGTAGCGTGCTTGAAGCTCCATAGGCCTCTAGTGCCCAAACTTCCATTTCTCCAAAACGCTGTCCACCAAATTGTGCTTTACCACCCAAGGGCTGTTGCGTAATAAGTGAGTACGGTCCAATGGAACGTGAGTGCATTTTGTCATCTACCATATGCCCTAATTTCAACATATAGATTACACCAACTGTTGCTGGTTGATCAAAGCGTTCTCCGGTTCCACCATCGTACAAATAGGTGTGACCATATTGAGGGATTCCTGCTTTTTCGATCAATGCATCAATTTCAGAAGCACTTGCGCCATCAAAAATTGGAGTTGCATATTTTTCGCCTAGCTTTAATCCTGCCCAACCAAGAACGGTTTCATAAATCTGTCCAATGTTCATTCGTGAGGGTACCCCAAGTGGGTTCAACACAATGTCTACTGGAGTACCATCTTCCAAGAACGGCATGTCTTCATGACGAACAATACGAGCAACAATACCTTTGTTTCCGTGTCGTCCTGCCATTTTATCTCCTACTTTAAGTTTGCGCTTTTTCGCGATATATACTTTCGCTAAACGCTTGATACCAGCAGGAAGTTCATCCCCAACACTGATGGTGAATTTCTCACGACGCAATGCTCCTTGTTGATCGTTCTCTTTGATTTTATAGTTGTGAATCAAGTCAGCGATTAAGCCATTTGTCGCAGCATTAGTCGTCCACACCCCTTTGGTTAGGTGGGTATAATCTTCTACCTTACTTAACATTTTGAGGGTAAACTTTTTCCCTTTAGGAAGAATTTCTTCTCCTAAGTCGTTTTGTACCCCTTGACAGGTCTTACCGTTGACAATAGAAAATAACTTCTCTACCATAACTTCACGAAGTTCATTGAACTTCACTTCATAGGCAGCTTCTAGTTCTTCTAATTCTACTTTGTCTTGGCTGCGTTTACGCTTGTCTTTTACAGATCGCGTAAATAGTTTTTTGTCAATGACAACACCACGTAATGATGGTGGTGCTTTCAGTGAAGCATCTTTTACGTCTCCGGCCTTGTCTCCAAAAATGGCACGCAATAATTTCTCTTCAGGCGTTGGATCAGATTCTCCTTTCGGGGTAATTTTTCCAATAAGAATATCTCCTGGATTAACTTCAGCTCCAATACGAATCATCCCAAATTCATCCAAGTCTTTGGTCGCTTCTTCACTCACATTAGGAATATCGTTGGTCAATTCTTCTGAACCTAGTTTGGTATCACGAACATCTAAGGAATATTCATCAATGTGTATAGAGGTAAAGATATCGTCGCGAACAACTTTTTCTGAGATTACTATTGCATCTTCAAAGTTGTATCCTTTCCAAGGCATGAACGCAACTTTTAGGTTCCGTCCAAGTGCAAGCTCCCCTTCTTGAGTAGCATATCCTTGACACAGTACTTGACCTTTGACTACTTTATCGCCTTTACGGACAATAGGTTTAAGGTTAATACAGGTTCCTTGGTTAGTTTTTCTAAACTTGATCAGGTTGTACGATTTGACATCGCTGTCAAAACGAACTTTTTCTTCGAGTTCTGAATACGTATACTTGATGGTAATTTTATTTGCATCAACATATTCAACAACTCCATTCCCTTCGGCATTAATTAAAACACGGGAATCTGAAGCCACTTGACGCTCTAAACCTGTTCCTACAATTGGCGATTCGGGACGTAATAAAGGTACAGCCTGACGCATCATGTTCGATCCCATCAATGCACGGTTGGCATCGTCATGCTCCAAGAATGGAATTAGGGAAGCAGAAATGGAAGCAATTTGGTTTGGCGCAACATCGGTATAGTGAACTTGTTTTGGATCAACTACTGGATAATCGGCTTCTTCACGGGCGATGATTTTATCGGCTGTGATTTTTCCGTCTTTATCAAAAGGGATGTTTGCTTGAGCAATCAATTTATCTTCCTCTTCTTCTGCACTTAGATATACAGGGTTCTGTAAATCAATTACACCATCGGTTACTTTTCGATAGGGTGTTTCGATAAAGCCAAGGTTATTTACTTTGGCAAAAACACTTAAAGAAGAGATCAAACCAATGTTTGGTCCTTCAGGTGTTTCAATAGGACATAAACGACCGTAATGAGTATAGTGTACATCTCGTACCTCAAATCCTGCACGCTCTCTTGACAAACCTCCTGGCCCAAGTGCCGATAAACGACGCTTGTGCGTGATCTCTGCCAATGGATTGGTTTGATCCATGAATTGAGACAATTGGTTGGTTCCAAAGAAAGTATTGATTACAGACGATAATGTTTTTGCATTAATCAAGTCAATTGGCGTAAAGACTTCGTTGTCACGAACGTTCATTCGTTCACGAATGGTTCTTGCCATACGGGCAAGACCTACACCAAATTGAGAAGACAACTGCTCTCCTACTGTTCTAACACGACGGTTAGACAAGTGATCGATATCGTCGATTTCAGCTTTTGAGTTGATTAGTTCAATTAAGTATTTGATGATGGTAATGATATCTTGTTTGGTTAAAACAAGTTTGTCCATTGCCTCATCATTACCTAATTTTTTATTCATTCGATAACGTCCAACCTCACCTAGGTTATAGCGTTGGTCAGAGAAAAATAATTTATCAATAATACCACGTGCCGTTTCTTCATCTGGCGGTTCGGCATTTCTTAATTGACGATAGATATGTTCAACGGCTTCTTTTTCAGAATTGGTTGGATCTTTTTGTAGTGTGTTATGAATGATTGCATAGTCAGACATGTGCGCGTCTTCTTTGTGCAATAAAATTGTTTTAACACTTGTTTCTAGAATTTCTTCTATGTGTTCTTTTTCTATAACGGTATCACGATCAATAACGATTTCGTTACGCTCAATAGAAATAACTTCACCTGTATCTTCATCAACAAAATCCTCATGCCATGTTTTCAAAACACGTGCAGCAAGTTTTCGACCAATTACTTTTTTAAGCCCAGTCTTAGATACTTTGATTTCTTCTGCAAGATCAAAGATTTCTAAAATATCCTTATCTCTCTCATATCCAATGGCGCGGAAGAGTGTAGTTACAGGTAATTTTTTCTTACGATCAATATATGCATACATGACGTTGTTGATGTCTGTTGCAAATTCAATCCAAGATCCTTTGAATGGAATAACTCTTGCCGAGTAGAGTTTAGTTCCATTGGCGTGGAAAGATTGACCAAAGAAAACTCCAGGAGAACGGTGCAATTGCGAAACAACGATTCGCTCAGCTCCGTTAATCACAAAGGTTCCACTTGGGGTCATATATGGAATTGTCCCTAAAAACACGTCTTGAACAATGGTTTCAAAGTCCTCGTGTTCTGGGTCGGTACAGTATAATTTTAAACGTGCTTTTAAGGGCACAGAGTGGGTTAAACCGCGCTCGATACATTCTTGTATGCTGTAGCGTGGTGGATCGACAAAGTAATCTAAGAATTCTAAAACGAATTGATTACGGGTGTCTGTAATGGGAAAGTTTTCTTTAAAAGTGTTGAAAAGACCTTCTTCAGCACGTTCTGCAGATTTCGTTTCCAATTGAAAAAAATCTTGAAAGGACTTGATTTGAATATCAAGAAAATCAGGGTACGGGGTAGTCTCTTTTGCTGAGGCAAAATTAACGCGGGTTGTTGTTGTGTTCGGCATTAGTACTTTTTTATTACGGGTTAAAAAGCAAACTCAGAAATGGGGAGGTATTTTAAACAGAAAAAGGGTTACGGTCTTTAGCGTGTAGCCAAAGACCATAACCTATTTCAATGGGTTGGGAAGAACTACTTAAGTTCAACCTCAGCGCCAGCTTCTTCTAAAGAAGATTTTAATCCTTCAGCTTCGTCTTTGGCTACACCTTCTTTTACTGGTGCAGGAGCTCCATCAACTAAACCTTTAGCTTCTTTCAAGCCAAGACCAGTTAATTCTTTAACGAGTTTTACAACAGCAAGTTTCGATGCACCTGCTGATTTAAGAATTACATCGAATTCAGTTTGCTCTTCAGCAGCGTCTCCACCACCTCCAGCAGCTGGACCAGCAACAGCAACAGCGGCTGCAGCAGGCTCGATACCGTACTCGTCTTTTAAAATAGTAGCTAATTCATTAACTTCTTTTACAGTTAAGTTAACTAGTTGTTCTGCGAAATCTTTTAAATCTGCCATGATTTAAGTTGTTTAAAAATTAAATTAAAAATATTATTTTTGAGTGCGTACACAATTTTGAATCAGGGCTTAACGCTCTGATAGGGTTTTTATAATCCCAGCTAATTGGCCACCGCCAGACTGAAGTCCAGAGATAACGTTTTTGGCAGGAGATTGTAAAAGGGTAATGATGTCTCCAATGAGTTCTTCTTTGGACTTGATTGCAACTAATGCATCAAGTTGATCGTCCCCGATATAAACAGATTCTTCGATAAAAGCCCCTTTTAAAATTGGCTTCTGCGATTTTTTACGAAAATCTTTAATCAGTTTTGCGGGTCCGTTTCCAGATTCAGAAAACATTAGGGAAGTATTTCCCTTCAATACTTGCGTTAATTCTCCGAAGTCTTTATCTGAAGCTTGCATTGCTTTTTCAAGCAAGGTGTTTTTTACAACAGATAAACGGATTCCGGCTTTAAAACAAGCACGTCTCAATACTGTAGTTGTGGCAGCGTCTAAACCAGCGATATCGGTAAGATAAAGTGTTTTAGCCTCTGCTAACTCAGCAGTGAGGTTTTCAATTACTTTCGATTTTTCTTCTCTTGTCATTTCGAATTCGTTTTAAAAATCTTAAGCGATTTTGGTGTCAATTGAAATACTTGGACTCATGGTCGAAGACATAAAAATGCTTTTCACATAAGTTCCTTTCGTTGTAGAAGGTTTGAGCTTCATGATGGTGTTTAACAATTCACTTGCATTGTCACGGATTTTAGCTGCATCAAAAGATGCTTTTCCGATAGATGCATGTACGATACCTGTCTTGTCCACTTTGAAATCAATCTTACCTCCTTTAACATCGCTGACCGCCTTTTTGATGTCCATAGTAACTGTTCCGGTCTTTGGGTTAGGCATCAAACCACGTGGGCCCAATACGCGTCCTAAAGGACCTAATTTACCCATAACGCTGGGCATGGTAACAATTACATCAACATCGGTCCAACCATCTTTGATTTTTTGTAAGTATTCATCTAATCCAACAAAGTCTGCTCCTCCTTCAAGTGCTTCAGCTTCCTTGTCTGGTGTTACCAATGCAAGAACGCGAACATTCTTACCAGTACCATGAGGAAGTGTTACCACTCCACGAACCATTTGGTTCGCTTTACGAGGATCAACACCTAATCGAATTGCTAGGTCAACTGATGCATCAAATTTTACATTGGTTAAATCTTTTACCAATGTAGATGCTTCGTCAAGCGAATAGATTTTGTTTGAATCTACCTTTGCGCGTGCTTCTTTTTGCTTTTTTGTAAGTCGTGCCATTTCTTTTCTATTTAAAAATTAAAAGGGGGACTCACCTTTAACTGTGAAACCCATAGAGCGTGCCGTACCCGCTACCATCTTCATTGCAGATTCGATTGTAAATGCATTTAAGTCTTGCATTTTGTCTTCTGCGATAGTGCGAACTTGGTCCCAAGTAACTGCTGCTACTTTTTTTCTATTGGGTTCTCCAGAGCCTTTTTTAGCTTTGGCTGCTTCCATCAATTGAACGGCCGCTGGTGGTGTCTTAATTACAAATTCAAATGATTTGTCTTTGTATACAGAAATTACGACAGGTAAAACCTTACCTGGCTTATCTTGAGTTCGAGCATTAAACTGCTTACAAAACTCCATGATATTTACTCCTGCAGCACCTAGCGCGGGTCCGACCGGTGGCGATGGATTCGCAGCACCTCCCCTAACTTGTAATTTGACTAGCTTGTCTACTTCTTTTGCCATTGTTTCAATTTACATTTGCGAATTTCCAAAGTGGAAGCCTAGGAAATTCAATTTATATGAGTAACATTTAAATTTTCTCTACTTGCATATAACTGAGCTCTAGTGGTGTTTTTCTTCCGAAAATCTTCACCATAACTTGTAGTTTACGCTTTTCTTCATTGACATTCTCAATGGTTCCTGTGAAACCGTTGAAAGGCCCGTCAATAACCTTAATGCTTTCCCCTAAAGTAAAGGGTATAGCAACGTGTTCTTTACTCAATTCCAGTTCGTCTACCTTTCCTAATAAACGATTCACCTCTGAAGCACGGAGTGGAATCGGCTCTCCGCCTTTGGTTTCTCCTAAAAAACCAATCACGTTTGTAACCGACTTAATCACGTGAGGAATCTCACCTGATAAATCTGCCTTGATCATGATATAGCCAGGATAGTATACTTTTTCTTTGTTTATTTTTTTTCCATTGCGGATCTGCACCACTTTTTCAGTTGGCACCAAGATATCTTCTAAAAAGCTATCATATCCTAAACGGCTAATCTCAGAAGAAATATAATCTTTGATTTTTGCTTCTTGACCACTAACTGCTCGGACAACATACCATTTCTTTTGACTTACTTCTGCCATGAGTTATCCGTTGATGAGGTTAAAATAAACTTGAACGATTCGAGATAAAACTGTATCTGCACCCCAAATTGCCAAAGAAAATAGAATTGAAAACACCATTACAACAACAGCCAAACGCTGTAATTCTGCACGGGGTGTCCATGAAACGTTGTTACTTAATTCCTCGAAAGAACTTTTTATATAGTCAATCATTGCTCCTTGTTTTCTATTAATTCAGCACGGGTTGAGAGGCTCGAACTCCCGACACCTGGTTTTGGAGACCAGTGCTCTACCAACTGAGCTAAACCCGTTTTTATTTGACACAAAAGGCATCCGCCAATGGCGGACACCTTAGATGTCAAGTTAAAAAACTTTATTGGTTAGTCTAAAATCTCTGTAACCTGTCCAGCACCTACAGTTCTACCCCCTTCACGGATTGCAAAACGCAGTCCAATGCTTAAGGCGATTGGGCTAATTAAGTCAACATTGATTGTTAAGTTATCACCAGGCATTACCATTTCTACTCCGTCAGGCAATACAATATTTCCTGTAACGTCAGTAGTACGAACGTAAAACTGTGGACGGTAGTTGTTGTGGAATGGTGTGTGACGACCACCTTCTTCTTTTTTCAAGATATATACCTCAGCTTTAAATTTAGCGTGAGGAGTTACAGAACCTGGCTTACAGATTACCATACCTCTTTTGATATCGGTTTTTTCAATACCTCTCAAAAGGATACCTACATTATCTCCAGCTTCACCACGGTCTAATATTTTTCTAAACATCTCAACTCCGGTTACTGTAGATTTTAATTTTTCAGCACCCATACCGATGATATCAACTTCATCTCCAGTGTTGAATACTCCAGTTTCAATACGTCCAGTAGCAACAGTACCACGACCAGTAATGGAGAATACATCTTCAACAGGCATTAAGGCATCTTTGTCAACGTCACGCTTAGGTAATTCAATCCAAGTGTCAACTTCAGCCATTAAGTTTAAAACGGTATCAACCCACTTTTGCTCTCCGTTCAATGCTCCAAGAGCAGAACCTAAAACAACAGGAGTGTTATCTCCGTCATAGTCATAGAAAGAAAGTAATTCACGTACTTCCATTTCAACTAATTCTAATAATTCTTCATCGTCTACCATATCGGCTTTGTTCAAGAAAACAACAATACGTGGCACACCTACCTGGCGACCTAAAAGGATGTGTTCTCTTGTCTGAGGCATAGGCCCATCAGTTGCCGCTACTACCAAAATTGCACCATCCATTTGCGCTGCACCAGTAACCATGTTTTTAACATAATCGGCGTGACCAGGACAGTCAACGTGAGCATAGTGACGATTTTCAGTTTGATATTCTACGTGTGAGGTATTAATTGTAATACCACGCTCTTTTTCTTCCGGAGCGTTATCGATTTGGTCGAAGCTTTTCGCTTCAGAGAACCCAGCGTCTGCTAATACTTTAGTAATTGCAGCAGTCAGGGTTGTTTTACCGTGATCCACGTGGCCTATAGTTCCAATATTTAAGTGGGGTTTTGACCGATCAAATGTTTCTTTAGCCATAATACAGGTTTTTCTTTAGTGTTTTAAGAGGTGCAAATTTATAAATTTTTATCATTAACTAATTAAAAACTAGAAACTTTTTACACTTTTTTTTATTCTGTTTCCATTAATTGAAATAGGAATGTTATAAATAGGAGTTATTGGACCAATTATCCGTTGTTCTTTTTGTTCTTATTCATGCGAATTACGGCTTTTTCAATTCCGGCAGGAGTAAGGGAATCCATTGGTATAATTTCTTTGATGATTTGAATGGTTAAGGTGTGTTCCCAAAATTTTAAGGGTTCAGGATTCAACCACGAACATTTGGAAAAGTGCTTGGTCATTTCTGTGTAGGTATACATGCTTTGGTTACTCAATTCGTAGGGCGCCATGGCTGCATCGCCAATAAAAAAGACATGGTAGTTTGGACTTTTGGAGAGAATCCGTTCGATGGGAACAGCTTTTCTTCGTTGAGGGTCGCTGTAGACTTGCCCATAGATGGTGTTGTGAAAATAATAGGTTTCCAAGTCATGGGCAAAACGGGTTTTCATTTTGCGAAAAAGCGTTTGTACCGCCTTTATATAGGGATGCATGGAATAACCTCCGTTGTCAATAAAGAGAAGTACTTGTAGTTTCTCGTCGGTTTGGTTTTTTATCTCAGGTAAGAAAAGACCTCCGCGTTCAAGTCCCTTGTCAATTGTGGCTTTTACATCGAGTATTTCTTGAGCAGATTCTTCCACAATTCCTTTTAAAGAAGCTAAGGCTGCATCAATATTATTGTCATTTAAAATAGCCTCTAAATCCACTGGAAAAAAATTAGCGTCTCCCATGACTTTACGTGCCATCTTTCCTCCGCCACTTCCACCAACACGAATCCCGTCTTTTGCGGCACCTCCATGGCCATAGGGCGAGATTCCCCCTGTTCCTACCCAATGACTTCCACCACTGTGATTGGATCGTTGCTGCTGAAGGACTTCTTCCATACGTTGCATAAGTTCTTCTAAGGACAAATCAGAATAATCGGCCATGCGGTCGAGTGGACGGGCTTCGCTGTTTTCCTCATTTCCTTCCTGTTCTTTATCTTCAACATCGCCACTGTCTTTATCCCAAAGTTCGCGACCATCAATTACTTTCTGAATATCGTAGTGCGTTATATGTACTTCGTCCAAAAATAGATTGGCCATTTCTTTACGGGTCATGTCTTCTTCTAAACGCCCTGCGTTCTGTTCTTTCCATTGCTGAAATGTTTGTGAACGAAGAACAGCGTCGTGCAATTGTTCACCATTCTTTATTTCAATTGAAAGAAAATAATCATAAAAAGCGCGAGTATAGGGGCCCATTAATTCGGGACTCTTTACGATAAAGGTGCGTAACACGCTGTATAGGTCTCCTATGGTTTTTACCAAACCACGATCAATTGCCTTTTGCAACAACAAAAGGGTACGCACATCAGCCTTGAGGTGGTATGCATTGAATCGTTCTGGAAGAGTGGTAAACATTTTACTTAGTTTAAGGATGTTCCCATAGGGGGCTTTCCACCTCCAAGAGCTAATTGACGTTGCACTTTCTCATAATCTGCCTGGGTTTTAATTAAGGTTCCCAAACCGTCCAAAGCATTGAGTTTGCTAATCGCTTCTTGTGAGCTAAAGCTTTTGATGTATTTCAACCAATTGAGGAGTTCTCGGGTAGTAGGAGAACGTTCTAATCCAATTTTACGTAATTGATAAAAAATATCCAAAGCAGTGTCAACAATTTTATCGCTAACTTTTGGGTGGTGCTTTTGAATAATTTCGCGCATCTTATCTGCTTCAGGAAATTGAATATAATGATAAATGCATCTTCCTTTAAAAGCTGTGGGTAATTCTTGTTCCCTGTTTGAAGTAATGACAATGGCGGGCATGTCTTCTTCAGAAACCTCGACCACCTCCCCCGATTCGGGCATCACGAATTTTCGGTGACTAAGTGCATACAATAAATCGTTGGGGAATTCACGTGGAGCCTTGTCAATCTCGTCAATCAGTAAGACAGCATTTGGGGTACTAAACGCTTTGGCAGCTGGTCCTTTTACAACGTAGTCTCCAAGTGCCTCTGTGTCTCTACCGGCTGTAGACAATTTTGATTCCAAG
>CAJQKN010000046.1 GCA_905478905.1 uncultured Flavobacteriaceae bacterium
ATAAAATTTCTCAAAAATCAATTGCAGGGTTTCAGAATCCATCCCAATTCCTTGATCTTTTAGCTCTATCACAATTTGATTTTCCTCTATTCGAGTACTAACTTCAATAATGGGTGATCCTTCTGAATATTTGATAGCATTGTCCAACAAATTGGTAAAAACATTGGTTAAATGCTGCTTATTGGCAGAGATCATTGTCTGCTTAGCGTCTAATTTTTTGTGAATTACACCTGAATGATTTTGAACGATCAGAGCTACATGACTAATAGCATCCTCAATAATTTGATGTGTATCAAGAGGCGTACATTCCATTGGTGTAGCACCCTTTTCCAATTGAGAGATCATTAAAACAGTTTCTACTTGAGCTTGCATGCGTTTATTCTCCTCTCGCATCATTCCAAGATAGCGCGATACTTTTTCTTGATCATTAATGATTCCAGGGTTTTCAATTGCATCTATGGCAAGATTAATGGTAGCGATGGGTGTTTTAAATTCATGCGACATATTGTTGATGAAGTCAGATTTTATCTCAGATATTTTTTTCTGCTGCAAAATTTGATACAGTGAAATTCCACAAAGTACAATAATCAACAAAGTCAATACCAATGAAAGACTTGCAACGCCAATTACGGAGGAAAGAACATAGCTGTTTTTATTTGGAAAAGAAACAATTAAATCATAGGAATTACTCGCCTGATCATCATCAAAAATAGGGATGCTATAGCGAGGACCCGCCTGTGTTTCCTTGTAGTTATTTGAAGCAATTCGCGTGGCAAGGCCATCGCTGAAAATACCAAACTCAAAAGGGGTCTCGATTTTTCTTGCCTTTAATTGTCGCTCCAATAAATATTCTAACTCACCGGTATCAAGTCTTTTGTGTATGGGTGAACTATTTGCCATTTTTGAAAAAATAGAGGCATAGGTTGCTTGATCAAAGGCATTAATTCGTTCGATTCGCTTGTAGGTATTGGTAGAAAAAGAACGCCGATTATTCTCACGATCAAAGGCTTCTTTAAAAATTCGCGTAGTTGAAATTCCTTTAATGTCCTTTATTTTAGTGATTTCATTTCCCGATTCTCCAGAAAATGGAACGGAATAATCCTCTTCAACCAAACCAAAGGTAAATAGAGACGACAGGTTAGATTCATCATCACTGTCGTAGAACATGAAGAAACTGCTCAACTGAGAACTGTCGGGCGCCCCTAGGGAGTCTTTTAATCGATCAAAGGTCTCTATATAATGTCTTAGCTCATTTTCTTGAATCTCATTGGCTACAGCACTCATGGATTGCTTTACGGCCATGGAGAATTCTTCTTCCCTATTGTCAATTGACGTATAAATAAAATACCATTGAATAATGATAATGCCGGTGACGGACAAAATCATAAATATCATTAGTGCCAAAAAATAGGACTTCTTCATAAACGTTACCTAATATAGCCTTACAAAGGTGATGAAATTCTACTAGAGATTTTCCTAAGGCTATGTTAATCCTCCAGTGATAAAAATCGACCGTGTAAAAGTTCAATTTGTTGGAGCGTTATTTTCCAATCAATATTATTTAAAACATAATCGGCTAAGGGTATTCGTTGTTCGTCCTCCCATTGACTGGCCATTCTGGCCAATACCTCTTCTTCTGTGCATCCATCACGTTCCATCACACGTTGAATGCGTAGTTCTTTAGGCGCTGTTATCAAAAGGCTTTTATTTACATGAACATGTCCTCCAGTTTCAAACAATATAGCCACTTCTTTGATTACATAAGGGAAGGTTTGCAATGCTACCCAATGAGCAAAATGCTCTGCGACCGCAGGATGGACAATCCCATTTAATGCGGCAAGCTTATCTGGATTTTTGAACACAATATCGCCAATAAACGCTCGGTTAAGCTCTTTATTGGTATAAGCCTTTTCCCCAAAAAGAGTAATGATTTTCTTTTTAACAACAGTATTTTCAACCATTATTTTCTTGGCTTCCATATCGGCAATATAACAGGGTACGCCTAGGGACGAAAAAGCCTTTGCAACCCTGCTTTTACCACTTCCTATCCCACCAGTAAGTCCAATTATATTTGTCATTCCTATGTCATTGACGAATTAAATAATCTACTTCTTTTGGATCCCATCTTAGGTTAATGATATTCTCCGGTGCACTCAATACGTTCAACAGTATTTTTGTGTTGGTTGTGTTTAGATCAGTTGGATTAACTCCTAACTTAAAATCATCTTGACTGATGTTTTTTAATTGTTTTAAGGGAGCTAAAAAAGTTACGGTCACATGATTTGGAAAAAATTTATACACCTTGTCCGAGGGAAGGTTATCTGTTTCAATGGGCAATAAAAAACTGCGCTCAGAAAAACGGTCTACCTCTACTTGCATCAAAATACGATTCTGTTCAAAAAAGGTTTGCGCTTTCAAAGGTGCAATGGAAATGTATTGTTCCAAATTCGCACGTATCTTTTGATTCGAAAAATTCTTTGGGGTGAACCCATTAATGTCCTTTATGACTTCCTGAGGACCAATTATATCTATGCTATCAGGCGAAAAGCGAACAGCTGTCACAGCATAGCCAATGTCCATATCAAAATTGGGCGGTAAAACAGGAATACGTTTTGAAGCTTGAATTTGATAGTCAAATTCAAGTGTCGAAGGGAAAAAGTTCAAAATTTGTGTATCCCCCAGCAGTTGCTCTTGTAGGCTTTGAAACTGCGCTGCCAATGGAAGCGAAGCCGTTCCTCCTTCAAAGGAAGTATTCTTCATGTCAACACTTAAACCATTATCCACAAATTGATAATACAAAAATTGAAAACCCGAGGCCTTTAGGGTCACTTCTATCTGAGGGTTTCGCTTTAAAATAGGCGTTATGGAGGCAGGCAAATCGGATAACTCCAATTGAAACTGCATTACCTCAGTATATTCTTTTGAAAATTTAGTAATGAACCAAAAGACAAAAGAAAGCAACAAAAAGCTTAGAAAAAATTTTGTCCGCCCTTTATCCATAGAAGCTTTCTGCAAAAAGGATACTAAGGCGGGGTCCTTCTTCATTTTCGGCGATTTACTGCAACGAATCAATTACTTCTTGGCTCACACCAGTCGTAGAAAAACCGCCATCGTGAAAGAGGTTTTGCATAGTCACCTTCTTGGTAAAATCAGAGAACATCATAACGGTATAATCAGCACATTCTTTGGCTGTAGCATTCCCAAGGGGTGATGTTTTGGACGCATAGGTCAAAAATCCATCCAATCCTTTAACCCCCTGACCGGCAGTTGTAAGCGTTGGAGACTGGGAGATTGTATTCACCCGTACTTTCTTGTCTTTCCCCATATAGTAGCCAAAACTACGGGCGATGGACTCTAAATAAGCCTTATTGTCGGCCATGTCGTTATAGTTAGGAAAGGTTCTTTGGGCAGCTATATATGTTAAAGCAACTATACTTCCCCATGCATTCATGGCGTCTTTAGCATATAAGGTTTGCATGAGTTTGTGAAAAGAAACTGCAGACACATCCCAACCTTTGGTCATCCAATCGTGGTTAAGTGCCGTATAGTGCTTTCCTTTTCTGACATTCACAGACATTCCAATGGAGTGTAAAACAAAATCAAGTTTTCCCCCAAAATGCTCGGTAGCCTGATCGATTAAATTTTCTAAATCTGTTAAGGAAGTAGCGTCAGCTGGGATCACTGGGGCATTAATTTTTTCACCCAATTCATTTATAGTTCCCATACGCATTGCCACTGGGGCATTTGTCAAGACAACTTGACCACCTTGAGCATGCACACTTTCAGCAGTTTTCCATGCAATGGATTGGTGGTCTAGTGCACCAAAAATGATTCCTTTTTTCCCTTTTAATAAGTTGTGGGACATAATTTGTTTGATTTTTAATGAAGGACAAATATACGTTAATTCAATAACTCTTTTGCGTGTTGAAGTGCAGTATCGCTTAGGTCATCTCCTGCCAGCATTTGTGCAACCTCCTCAATTCGCTCTTGCTGTTGAAGTTTTTTTAGTTGGGTGAAAGTACTGCCGTCACGCGTTTCTTTAAACACTTTGAAATGATGGGCTCCTTTGGCAGCTACTTGGGGTAAATGAGTGATGGTAATTACCTGCATATATTTCCCCATATGGTCCATAATGTCTGCTATTTTGTAGGCAACTTCTCCCGATACACCTGTATCAATTTCATCAAAGATAATGGTTGGTAGTGTCTTGAACTGAGATAAAATTGCTTTTATACTAAGCATGATGCGAGAAAGCTCTCCCCCAGAGGCAACTTTCTTTAAGGTACCAAAATCACTTCCTTGGTTGGCCGAAAAGGCAAAATTCAGCTTTTCTTTTCCATGAGACAGATAGGTATCTACGGGGATTAATTCCAATTGAAAACGCGCATCGGGCATACCTAATAAAGCTAGAATTTTCACCATTTGCTCCGTAAATACTGGAATAGCCTTTTTGCGATTTTCGCTCAACTTGAGGCTCAGTGTATCCAGTTGGGTAATCAATTTTTTTTGATCTTCAATATGGGATTGAAGGTTTCCTTCTGCATTTTCGGTTTGTAAAACTTTTTGCTCCAGCTGATCTCGTCGTTCAATCAATTCCTGCATGCTTTGAACATGGTGTTTTTTCAATAAATCATTTAGCAATTGTAATTGACCATTCAAAATTTCTAACCGAGCTGGATTTGCTTCGACGGCTTCCAAGGCATTTGACAGCTCAGCTGTGAGATCTTCCAACTCAATGCGGAGACTTTCAATACGAGAGGAAAATTGTTCAAATCGGTCGCTAATAGCTGCAACCTTTTGAAGAGAGGCGCGCACTTCATTCAATTGAATGGCAACCCCCATTTGTTCCTCTTCTATTATTTGCAGGGCCTTAGAAAGGTTTTCCTCCAATTCCTCAACACTACTCAATTCTTGAATTTCATTTTCTAATTCCTCCAATCTATTCTCTGTCAGGGGTGCTGAATTCAATTCATCTAACAGAAAACGATTATAATCGCGTTCTTCTTCCAAAGCATTTTTCTGAGCACTGAGCGTATCGATTTTTCTAGTAACTTCTTTATAGGAACATAAAAGAACAGTGAATTCCTCAAGGTGTTTTGTGTTTGTTGCAAGGGCGTCCAACACTTCAAGTTGGTAATCTTCTTGCATCAATGACATGGTTTGATTTTGCGAATGCACATCGATCAAACGGTATCCCAATTGTTGAAGAACATCGAGCGTTACGGGCGTATCGTTTATGAAGGCTCTGGACTTGCCCGAAGGAACAATCTCTCTTCGCACCGTTGTAATGGCTTCATAGTCTAGATCTACTGAAGCAAAAAAATCTTCTAGCCCATAGGCACTTATCAAAAAAGTAGCGTCCACAAAACACTTTTTCGATTTATCCTTTAAAGTGGATAAATCGGCTCGTTTCCCAAGAGCCAGTGCCAAGCCGCCAAGTAATATTGATTTTCCTGCACCAGTTTCACCGGTTATGCTGGTCATTCCATTGGAAAAATTAACCTCAAGCTGGTCAATCAAAGCAAAATTGGATATGGTTAATTCAGTCAGCACAGTCGTGAGAAAATTTTATTTTTTGTTAAATCAAATATACTAGGACAGGGGCTCAACGGCAAAAATAATCGCTATTTAATTCTTTTCCACTTTGGACCAAAAAAAGGAGCTACTTTATTTAAGGTAGCTTTGGTTTTAGTGACATCAACTTCAGGTCCAGAGGAGAAAATATCCACAATTTCATCGGCCTTAGCATCAAAAAAAGTTTGAATCAATAAGGCATTTGGACGACGATTGTACAAAAGATTAAATTCCTGCAAAGCGTTCATTATTCCCATTTTCCCTATTACTCCGTCGTCGAACATATTGTCTAGTCCCTTGCGGTGGTAGTTATATTGGACATTGCGGTACTCTCTAAAAGTATTCGAAAGCATGGTGTCAATCAGCCAGAAACGATTGTAGTTTCCATCTGATTGATTCCATCCTTTTGCTCCATTTTGCTGTGCCAAACTAAGAATTTGCTGGGCTTGTTTAAAGAAATCTGTTCCACCTCTAAGCGCAAAACTATCAGCCTCTACACCCAAGGCGACAAAAACATAAAAGCTGATCAATGAAATCAAATTCGATTCGTAGGTCGCCGGATTGTAAAACAATGGTTGGTACTCCTGATAAGTAAAAACGATGTCTTTATCTAAAAAATTAAACAAAGGAGTGTAATAATTGGTTTGATAAACAGGACGCTCTACCTGCACTTGAAGCGTCCCTTCAAAACGCGCTCCGTTAAAAGCATTAATATTAAAAATCATACTACAGCGAACTTTCTCCTTAGCGTCTAAATTTTCATCTATCCATGCTTTGGCATTGATGAATTCGTTTAGGGACTGTTCCAGGGTTTTAAAGACCTGCTGATTGGTTTGATTTACCAGATCGGCATTGACAACAAAACGGCAATCAATTACCTGAGCAAACAAAGGATTAGAAAAGAAAAATAGGAGAATGAGGAGCTTCTTCATAATGCATTTAAGATTTGGGTAAAAATATCTTTAGATACTGCTGACTTTGGTTTTAAATCAAAGTCTACAAAGGTATCATCTTTCCGAATATAGGTAATCTTGTTATGGGAACCGCCAAAACCAGCATCTTTGTCATTCAGAGAATTCAAAACAATGGCATCTAAATTTTTTCGCAGGCATTTCCCTTTGGCATTTTCCAATTCATTTTCCGTTTCTAGGGCAAACCCAACCAAAAACTGCTGTTGTTTTTCTTTCCCCATTTGGGCAAGAATATCTACTGTAGAAGTGAGATGAATTTCTGGGGGTCCAGATTGTTTCTTTATTTTTTGATTGGCTGAAGTGATCGGTTTAAAGTCAGCAACAGCTGCAGCTGCAATGGCAATATCCACACTTGCATAATGATTAAATACTGCTGCGTGCATATCTGCAGCAGAAATTACAGGAACCAATGTTATGTTATGATGAGCAGCTGAAAGTGCTGTGGGGCCTGAAATCAAGATTACATTTGCGCCAAGAATGGCCGCTTCTTCGGCCAAGGCATAGCCCATTTTCCCAGAGGAGTGATTTCCAATAAAACGAACAGGATCGATGGCTTCGTGTGTTGGTCCCGCTGTAATCAGGACAGTATTACCGTTTAGAGGCGCTTTTGCCTGGAGGTTTTCTTCCAAAGAAACAACGATATCATCGGGCTCCATCATCCTTCCTTTCCCCTCTAAGCCACTAGCTAAAAAACCTTCTTGGGCAGGAAAAATATAATTACCAAAACTAACAAGCTTTTCCATATTAGCTAGATTAGCAGGATGGGCATACATGTCAAGATCCATTGCAGGAGCAATATAGACTGGACATTGAGCAGAAAGGTAACAAGCGAGTAATAGATTATTGCAGCGTGCCTGTGCCATAGAAGACAGGGTATTAGATGTGGCAGGAGCAATAAGAAAAAGATCGGCCCAAAGGGCTAATTCGACATGATTATTCCACTGGGGATGATCAGAATTCCCTTCAGCGGTAAAAGAAGATAAAACTGGATTTTGAGAAAGTGTGGATAAGGTCAGCGGTGTAACAAAGTCGAGAGCCGATGGCGTCATAACTACTTTTACTTCAGCGCCTTTTTTCACGAGTGCACGGACAAGTAAAGGCGTTTTGTATGCAGCAATGCCTCCGGTGATACCCAAGAGAACTTTCTTTCCACTAAGAACTGACATCAGGTCTATTCCTCGGTATTACGATGGTAGACTTTATTTTTCAACCATTCGTCTACCGCTAAAGCGTGAGGCTTTGGAAGACTTTCATAAAACTTAGACACTTCAATTTGCTCTTTATTTTCGAAGATTTCTTCTAAACTATCGTTGTGTGTAGCAAACTCTTCAAGTTTTTCGTGCAATTCTTTCTTGATGTCTAGATTGATTTGTGAGGAGCGCTTTGCAATGATTGCAATGGCCTCATAAATGTTTTGTGTTTCCCCTTCTACCTGATTCTTGTCGTAAGTGGTAGTGGTAGCGGGTGCTTTAGATTCTCTGTACTTGGTCATATCGATTATTTAGTCGTCGTGTTAGTAGTATTTTTTTCTATGGTAGCAATCTCAGAAGAAACGCGTTTCATTTTCTTGTCAATGTCTTCAATGAAAAGGGTCTCAGGATAGTAACGTAAAAGCGTTTGATAAATTTCGTCCAGTGCTTTTAAACGCATCAATTTTTTCGAAGGAATACTGTTTATGGCAATTTCAAAAGAAGAAATAAACTTGTAGTACAAGGCATCTTCTCTAAAGGGTGTCCCAGGATAAGAAGAAATAAAGTTGTCTGAAGAACTGATGGATGCTTTGTAATCTCTAATGGTGTGGTATTGTTTGGTAATCTCAAAGTCTTTCTTTTCCAACTTAGTTTGCAATTCCTGTATATAGGTATTTGCCTCAGTGAGGTACTCAGACTGTGGATAATTATCAATAAATATTTGGAGTTTATCAATCGCTTCGAGGGTATTTTTCTGATCCAAGCTGTACTTAGGAGAAAGCATATAATAACATTTCGCTGCTAAAAAATTAGCTTCATCCAAACGATCGCTGTTTGGATATGATTTGGCGAAGCTTTCAAATTGATAAGCAGCTAAATAATAATCTTTAATTTGGAAATAAGAATCTGCAAAAAAGAAGATAACTCTTTGCGCTTGGGGCTTTCCTCTATAGGAGGGTAAAACCTGCTCAAACAAACGATTTGCTCTTCTGTATTCCCCATTGGTGTAGTATGCTTCTGCAGCTTTGTACTTTTCTCCAATATCTGGGTTATTCAGTACTTTCTGGTAGGCATTACACGAGCTTGTCAATCCAAGAAGGACAAATGATATTAAGGAAAATCGAATGATTTTTAACATGCGGCAAATTTAGTCAATTAAAACGAATTTGAAAAGTACTACTCTTTAAGCTTTCTTTTCTCTCTTCTTTTTAATTTAACATTTAATTAAACAAGCTTTGAATAGCCTACTTTGATCCTATTTTGCAAAGATGTACTTGCCTTTACCAGCGGTAAACGCAAGTGGTTGATACACCGATTTTGATGGGCTAGCAAGGCTTTTAAGCCTGTAGGGTTTCCTTCTTCAAACAATAAATCTATCATCGGACTAATTTGTTCTTGCAAGACTTGGGCAGAGGCAGCTTCCCCTTTTAACCCATGATGAATGAGTGTTGAAAACTGTTTGGGCAAGGCTCCTGCAATGACCGAAATAACACCATGACCGCCTATTTCGCATAAATTAAGCGCAGTTGCATCGTCTCCAGACAAAATCAAAAAATGTTCCGGGGCAGCCTCTATTAATGCAGCACCAAGTGCCATGTCTGCAGAAGCATCTTTGATTCCAATAATATTTTTATGCGCCTTAATTAAACGCAAAGTTGTCTCATTAGCGATTGAAGCGGCAGTTCGAGAAGGAACATTGTACAATACTACAGGGAGTGGAGAGGCTGCAGCAACTGCACTAAAATGCTGAAAGATTCCTTCCTGATTTGGTCTGTTGTAATAGGGACAAACCGATAAAATAGCCGAATAGCCATCGAGATTAGTGTCTTTAATTTCCTTAACCAATACGGCTGTATTGTTTCCTCCCATTCCTGCAACCAATGGCAAACGATCTCTATTGTAGTTGACCACGCTTCGCAAAATTTCATTTTTCTCCTCAGGGCTTAATGTAACAACCTCTGCCGTGGTTCCTAAAACAACTAAAAAATCTATCCCCTGTTCAACATACAACTCAATTAAATTTTCCAGTGCAGGGTAATCAATTGCTCCAGTATCATTAAAGGGTGTTACCATGGCTACGCCAACTCCTTTTAATTCTTGCATATTATATTTTTTTAAGGATGCTTAAGTACTTTACCAATTCCTTTTTAAACAATTCAGTATTCGTGGGATCAATGTCTAAAATAAGGTCATTAATGTCTTGATTCGCTTTGGAAAAACCAACACTCATTTTCTTTGATGTAGAGCAAGCAACCCATTCATGATAAATGCTCTTTTCATTAAAGTAATTGATTTGAAGATCTACACTTTCTGTACAAAAAGTGTTTAACCCGTCTTTAAATTTTCCAAAAAAAGTGATATCCTTTTTATTGAAAATATCCACATATTCTTGCTCTCTAGTATTTCTATCGGGAAACACCAAATAAGAAATACTGCTTTGCGGGATAGAAAAAATTTTGGCCAAGTCCATAAAAAGATCTCGCTTTACACCCAAAGAGGCGTCTAAAATAACATTGATCTTTCTTACCTTAAACGATTGATCGAGGTCTTTTTGAGCAATAGCTTTTTCGAGGTCTTTTGTAAATGCACGATGATGCCAAAACTTTCTAAACACTACTTTCTTTTTTTTGCAAATGTAACAATCCCTTTGGTGCTGTGAAATACCTTAGGTAATTAGTTTTATTTAAACTATAAATGTTACAATTATAACAATTCATAAAAAGCTTTTTCGCTTATTAACGGAATCCCCAATTGATTCGCTTTTTCCTTTTTACTCGGCCCCATTGAGTCTCCAGCAAGTACAAATGTTGTTTTTGAAGAAATTGAACTCCCTACTTTTCCACCGTTATCTTCGATCATTTTTTTTAGCTCATTACGAGATTTGTGTTCAAAAACACCCGAAACAACTATGGTTTTACCCTCAAAAATTGTAGAAGATTGCATTACTTGTTCAGATTCAAACGACAAGCCAAAAGCTGCCATATCCTCAATCATTTGAATATTGGCAGGCGAGATAAAATAAGCCTGAAGGCTCTCAACGATCTTTTCACCAATATCGTCTACAGCCAACAATGCATCGGCACTGGCCTGCATTAAATTACGCATGGAACCAAAGTGTTGAGCTAATCGCTTTGCAACCGTCTCACCGACATGCCTAATCCCAAGACCAAACAAGACTTTATGGAAAGGCCTTTCTTTTGAGGCTTCTACTCCTGCGAGTAAATTATCCACTGATTTTTCAGCCATCCGTTCCAAAGGAAGGAGCTGTTCTCTCTTTAAGCGATACAAGTCAGCTATATTCTTCACCAATCCTTGATGATATAAGAGTGCAATGGTCTCTGCCCCTATTCCATCAATATCCATGGCTTTCCTTCCGACAAAGTGTTGCATTTTACCAATAATTTGCGTTGGACATAAGGCCTCGTTAGGACAAAAATGCTGGGCTTCTCCTTCAATACGCTGCAGTGGCGCTTTACAATCGGGGCAATGGGTTATATAATGAATTACATCCGAAAGATTCCCACGTCTTGCTGGATCAAAGCCCATTATTTTGGGAATAATCTCCCCTCCTTTCTCTACATAAACATAGTCTCCAATGCGAAGGTTAAGTTTTTCAATTTGATCTGCGTTATGTAAGGAAGCGCGTTTTACGATGGTTCCAGATAACTCTACTGGAGCAAGATTTGCCACGGGTGTTATCGCCCCAGTACGACCCACTTGATAGGATACCGAATTCAAGCGAGTACTAAGTTGTTCTGCTTTGTATTTATACGAAATGGCCCAGCGGGGAGACTTAGCGGTAAATCCAAGTGCTTCCTGTTCTTCAATCGAATTCACTTTAATGACTACCCCATCAATCTCAAAAGGAAGACTAGCTCGCTTTTTATCCCAACGATTTATATAATCTAGTATTTGTTCAAGGGTAGAAAGCTGTTCCATGCTTTTGGGAACAGTAAATCCCCAGCTTCGGGCTTTGGTGAGCGATTCCCAATGGGTTGTATAGTTTAGATCCCCGGATAGGGCATAAAAAAAACATTCTAAGGGTCGTCGAGCAGTTTCGCTACTGTCTTGCAATTTAAGCGATCCCGAAGCGGTGTTCCGCGGATTTCGATAGGGTTCCTCGCTCGCGGCTAATCGCTTTTCATTCAAAGCTTCAAAACCAGCCAAAGGGAGGATAATCTCTCCTCGAATATCAAACACGGGTGGGAAATCCCCCGATAATTTTAAAGGAACGTTCTTTATTGTTTTGACATTGGCTGTTACATCGTCTCCCTGGGATCCATCTCCACGGGTAACTGCTTTTTGCAATTCACCATTGACATAAGTCATATTGATGGAAGCCCCATCGTATTTTAACTCACAGGTAAATGAGGTGATAGGCGCACCATTGATTTTTTCAATCCGCTTGAGCCAATCGCCCAATTCTTCTGGAGAATAGGTGTTGTCTAAAGAATACATACGCTCTGCATGAGTCACCGTTTGAAAATTCTTGGTGATGCTCCCTCCCACTCGCATGCTGGGTGAGTTGGGATCGTAAAACTCAGGATGTTGAGCTTCTAAAGCTTGTAATTCTTTCAACAACTGATCGAATTCAAAATCGCTGATCAAATGCTTATCTTCTATATAATAGGCGTAATTGTAGCGGTGTAGCTGTTCCCGTAATTGCTTGATTCTCTCTGCTATTGTCATTTTTATTGGCTAAATTTCACAAAACGATCTTTCCCAAAGATATCTTTTTTGACGCTAGCAAAGGGGAAGCCGTGGTCTTTTCCTAAGATAATTAATTCATCAACGAACAAGGGATTGATCTCAAAATAGAGGCTTCCTTCAGCTGGAAGTTTTGTAGAGGCTATTTCAATAATCTTTCGGTAAAAAAGCAAAGGATCATTTTCTGGAACAAAGAGCGCCAATTCAGGCTCATGATACAAAACGTTGGAATGCATTTTTACTTTTTCTGAAGGTAAAACATATGGAGGGTTTGCTACAATGAGATCACAAGGAAAAGCAAAGGATTTCCAATCCAACACATTTCCTTCCTCAAATAAAACCTTCAATTTTAGCTCTTTGGCATTTCGTTGGGCGATTTTAAGTGCAGCATTACTGATATCAAAGCCTTTGATCAACCATTGGGGTCGCGCCTTCTTCAATGCAAGGGCAATACAACCTGAACCTGAACAAATATCCCAAACCTTTTTTTCTAAACTTGCATTTTCTGAAAGCACCCATTCAATCAATTCTTCTGTTTCTGGTCTAGGAATAAGGACTCCCGGACCAACGCTTAGCTCAAGTTCCATAAAATGTGTGGTTCCAATGCAATACTGAAAGGGGCGGCCTATGGCCAATTCTGCTCGCAGTTCATCGAGTTGCTTTTCTTCATCTTTCGACAAAAGAAACTGAGGCTCCAACCCGATTTTTAGGGAGGACCACGAAAAGTAATGAGCAATGGCGCGTTTGAAAAGATCATCTATTTCTCGAACTTCATACTGCCTTTTAAGACTAGACCGAAAGAGATCGCGTTGTTCAATTAGCCTCATAAAAGGGATTTTGTTAACCAAACATTACATGAAGTATGCCCTGTATTTCCCATGGGGCCATCGATATAATCAAAACCTGACTTTAGGTAGAGTTTTTGGGCTGCCTTCATATAAGGAAGTGTTTCTAAATAGCAGAGACTGTAATTATTTTCTTTGGCAAAAGCAAGGCAGGTGTCCATCATCTGCTTACCCAAACCCAAGCCACGTGAAGCTGGAGAAAAATACATCTTCTGTAGCTCACATATGGAGGGGTCCTCTCCAGCCAAAGGAGCAATTCCAGCACCACCAAGGATTTTTCCCTCCTTTTCTACCACAAAATAGGCATTTCGCGCTCTGTCATAGGTCGCAAACATATTGTCCACTTCTGGATCTGCATAGGCTGTCCCAACTTTTGGCACTCCTAGTTCGATTAATACCGATCGAATTACAGTCGCTAGTGCCTGATTATCTTCTGGTAGAACCTTGCGAATGAATGCCATATCTTTATATCTTTGATGAAACAGAAATTTAAGCTAAAATAGCACTTTCCCCTTGGATTTAAAAAAGGAAAATACACGCCACGAAATCTATATGCGACGCTGTCTTGATCTGGCTGTAAAAGGCTTGGGTAAGACCTATCCTAATCCCTTGGTAGGTAGTGTTATTGTGCACAACAATGTTGTTATTGGCGAAGGCTGGCATCGGAGGGCAGGAGAAGCTCATGCAGAAGTGAATGCCATTGCAAGTGTTAAAAACAAAGCACTGTTAAAAGAAAGTACGCTATATGTAAATCTCGAGCCTTGTAATCATACAGGGAAAACCCCCCCTTGTTCAACTCTAATTGTATCTCATCAACTCAAAAAAGTTGTTGTTGGCTGTATTGATCCCTTTGAAAAAGTAAATGGAAGCGGTATCCATAGGTTAAAAGAAGCGGGGATTGAAGTAATTGTAGGTGTATTGGAAAAAGAATCCCAAGAACTCAATAAGCGTTTTTTTACTGTTCAGCAAAACAAACGCCCCTATATCATATTAAAATGGGCTGAGAGCATCGATGGATTTACGGCACCTTTGGCTTCTGAGCGCACAGAAAGAAAACCAGTATTCTTGAGCAGTAAAGCAGATCAAGTTTTGGTTCATCAGTGGCGAACTCAAGAGGAAGCTATTCTGGTTGGTGCACAAACCGTAATAGATGACAATCCTAAATTGACAAGCAGATGGGTAAAAGGAGGGAATCCGATACGGATTGTCTTGGATCCAAATAATCGGACAGAAAAATCAGCAAATATTTTTGATGAAGAAGCCAAAACTGTACACATCACCAAAGCAGTTCTTGGGCTTGAGAAGAATATTTCTCCAAAAGCGTTTTTAAGTAAAACGCTTGCTTTCCTTTACGACATTGGGATTTCCTCTATTCTTGTGGAAGGGGGAAGAACTACATTACAGCATTTTATTGATCAAGCCCAATGGGACGAAGCACGTATTTTCATTTCCACCGTTAAATTGAAGGAAGGCATTCCGGCTCCATCAATAGGCTTTGAGAAAAGAAATAATAATGGAGAAAACTTTTTGATTATTCGACGACCTTAGCAAAAACATTTTTAAAGGTTTCTGGGCAGCGAATAGGCCGACGACTTGCGGAGTGCATAAAAGCTAAGCTAGTCGAGGCATTACAAACAAGTTCATTGTTTTGATTGGTTATTTCATAGTCAAAAATCATTTTAACAAGCGGAACTGCTCGCAAATGAATGTGTACTACTAATGCATCTTCAAATTTAGCAGGAAGCTTATAGTCTATATGGGCGGAAATCACAGGCATCATCACCCCTTCTTCTTCCATTGTATTGTAGGAAATACCCAATTGAGTTAACCATTCGAGGCGAGCAACCTCTAGATAACGGAGATAGTTACTGTGGTGAACAACACCCATTTGATCGGTCTCGCCATAACGAACAATAATTGAAGTGGATTGAAAATGAATTTGCAACTTTTTTGGATGTTTTTCATTAAAAATAGCGATCCTATAATTTGCATAAAAAAAAATTCATAATCAATATAAAAAACTGTTTTTTTTTCATTTTTTTTTCCCAATATTTGTAGGGTAGAAATACAAAAACAAAACACCCTGTAAACCAACTTTTTAGCAAAATCAATGCATCAAAGTGCTGAAACTTCATGGAATAACTGTCTATTATTCATAAAAGATAACATTCAGCCTCAGGCCTACAAAACCTGGTTCGAGCCCATTGTTCCATTGAAACTTTCTGAAAACGCACTGAGCATTCAGGTGCCTAGCAAATTTTTTTATGAGTGGTTAGAAGAGCACTATGTGAAATTACTCAAAATAGCGCTCACCAAAGAACTGGGAGAATCGGCACGTTTGGTCTATGTCATCAAAATGGAAAACACCTACGGAAACAAGCAACCGTTTACGGAAAGTATTCCAAGTAGCCAGCAAGCTGCCGTAAAGTCACAACAAGTTGATGCCCCTCTGAGCAGCATGAGTACTCAATTGCGGAATCCTTTTGTTATCCCAGGAATTCG
>CAJQKN010000047.1 GCA_905478905.1 uncultured Flavobacteriaceae bacterium
GGCATCGACATTTCTATTGGAAGCTAATTGTTCCTTACGTTCTTCAACAGACAAAATTGGCTGAAATTTCTCTGGCCGTTCAATAGAAGGATCCGTTTGTAAAAGAACGGTAAGGTGATCACAATTCGCTCTACATTCCTTGAAAAGCTTTATATAGCCTGGATGTAAAAAATCAAAATTACCTGCAACAAAGCCCTTTTTCATACGTCTAAAATTTACTGTGTGGATGCGCCTACCCAACTATTGATTTAATCTTTTTTATACAACATCAAAATTAAGACAAATGTTTTGAAACAGGTAATTTTCATGCTTTTTAAACTTAAAAAAACATGAATCTATCGCCATACTAAAAAAATTAATAACTTGATACCAATAATATTCGCTATGCAAAACTACCTCATCTTTTTTATCGCAGTGATTTCTATCCAAATCAATGCCCAAACCACTCGCTTTTTTGTGTCTGCACATCAGGATGATTGGCAACTGTTCATGAATCCAAATCTTTATGAAAGCATTAAATCTGAAGAAGACACCACTGTCATTATTCATACAACCGCTGGAGATGCTGGAGCAGGAATGGGAAATGATGCTTATTACAAAGCAAGAGAAGAAGGAAGCTTGGCAAGTGTGCGCTTTTTATCTAACACCTACGGCAGTGGTAAAAATCATGGTGCAGAAATGGAACGTTCCTACGTTGATATAAATGGGCATCCCATTCTTCGCTATGCTTATCGTAATGTCGTTATTTATTTATTGCGTTTACCGGATGGAGGTGTAAAAGGGCAAGGCTATGTTTTACATGAGTTTAAAAGTTTAGAAAAATTATTTAAGGAAGAAATCAATCGCATGAAGAGTATCGATGAAACTTCTGCATATGAAAATAAAGATGACCTTATTAACACCCTAAAAGCACTTGTTCAACAAGAACGAAAAGATAATGCCATTGAATTTCATTTGGCCGATACTGACAAAGTAATTAATCCTGATGATCATTCCGATCATCAAACCTCCTCTCTTTTTTTTCAGGAAGTAGCACATGATTTGGGAAACAATTCACTTTATCTTTACGTCAATTATCACACAGCGAACCTCCCCTTAAATTGCTCTGAACAAGACCTATTGATGAGTGCCGCAACCTGGGGAGTTACAACGGCTCAAATTGCCGACCATCGCCACTACAGCACTTGGGATGACTCGCACATCGCTTGGATTGGCAGACAATATTACCGAAAAGAAATAATCCCTAAAAAATAGACTATGCTAGAAATGCGAAAGAGTTGCGAAAAGTGCAATAAAGCATTCTCTGATCAAAGCACTGATGCCATGATATGTTCTCATGAATGCACCTTTTGTCAAGACTGTGCCGAAAAAACACTAAATGCTATTTGTCCAAACTGCGGAGGTGAATTTCAAAAGCGTCCCACCAGAAAATAAACATCTGTTTGCCGATAGTATAGATACTCCGCTTTCAAATAATCCAAACATTCATATAAGTCTAATTTATGATAACTTAACGGAAATGGAAAAAGGATTTATTCAATTGGCTAAAGGTGGTAAAATAACAAGCCGTTAGAAAAACAATTCTGGAAAGCAACCTTTGGCATGTTGACCGATAAGTATGGTTTGCATTGGATGATAAATTTTGATCATTCTGAATAAATACCTTAGCATAAATTTCACCAAGCGCATTCGGAATCAACGAAACGAATAAAAAGTTCCTTTTAACGATAAATTTATTTAGACAAAGAATTAGTACTTTGGCTTGATCGTTGCATTGGATTTATATACCATCAAAAATCGCAAAAAAAAGAAGATAAAATGAAAGTACTTTTTACCCTACTTAGTCTAATGAGTTTACAAACATGTATCTCCAGTACAAAACCCATAGATCGGGAAACTCCTGTTTGGTATCCCACAACCACCCAACAAGATGGATTGAAAAAAGCTTACTTTGCTTCTGGCTGTTTTTGGTGTGTTGAAGCCATTTATGAAAGCGTTAAAGGAGTGCACGAAGTTTATTCTGGCTATGCTGGAGGACACACTAAAAATCCTAACTACAATCAAATAGGTACCGGAAGAACTGGTCATGCTGAAGCTGTTGAGGTAATCTATGACCCAGAGATTGTTTCATTCGGAACCTTGGTACAAGTATTCTTTGGTTCACACGATCCAACAACTCCTAATCGTCAAGGACCAGATCGAGGATCGCAATACCGCTCAATTGCTTTTCATCAAAATGAGACGGAGCGGGAAATAATCCAAAACTATATCGCACTCCTTGTTGAAAAAGAAATTTTCGATAAGCCTATAGTGACTGAAGTAAGTCCACTAACAAAATTTTATTATGCCGAAGAATACCACCAGGATTATGAAAAACTGAACCCTCAAAATCCATATGTGCAAAACGTCTCTATTCCACGACTTCGCCGTTTTCAAAAGGCCTATCCTGAATTACTGAAAGAAAAGCACTAGTATAGTGGAAGGATCTTTGTCGCTCGTTTATTCACCAAAGAATAAACGAAGGATGCGATTAGTATTCCGGCAAAGGCACCACATATAATGTCCAATGGAAAATGGACTCCAAGGTATATTCTGCTATAGGCAATCAATGTGGCCAAGCACAGTAAAACAGGCATCACCCATTTAATACGCCTGAAGATCAAACTAAAGAGCATGGCAAGCGCAAAGGAATTGGAAGAATGGCCTGAAAAAAAACTGTACTTTCCTCCACAACCTCCAACCATCCGCATAACATCCTGAAATTCAGGTGCATGGCAAGGACGTAAACGCATAAAACCGTATTTAAATCCATTGGTAATTTGATCTGTGGCCCCCACCATTAAACCACCTATCAATAGCAAGAAGAAAGCAGATTTCCAACCGTGTTTTTTTCCATAAATAATTACAAGAAAAAGGTAAACAATTACATTCGTTCCTCTTTCACTCAACAACAACCAAAAAGGGTCTTGAAAACTAGACCCAAGCCCGTTAAGGAAGAGAAATAATGTTTCGTCCCAAAGCAACAGTTGTTCTAACATTATTCCATGCTTTCGATTTCTTGGTCAAAAAACTTAAGTGCCTCTTCGATTAGGTCTTGAGTTACTTTCTCCAATTCTTCTTGATCGTCTTGACCAAATTCCTCCAACCACAAAATATCGTCGTTAGAAACATTCAATAAAAAACGTGGATATTCAGTGTGTAAAACAAAGATTTCTTCTTTCAAAGAAGAATTATCGGCTATGAGAAATTTTGGTACATCCATGGGTTTATGATTTCAAAAGTTTTTTTGTCTGATGATTAAAGCGTAAAAATAGTAAAAAGGCTGAAGTACTCAGTCCAGTAAGTAAACCAATCCAAATTCCAAAGGCTCCCCATTCTGTTCTGAGACCGAGATAATACGAAATTGGAAGACCTACTAGCATATAGGCAATGAAGATTAGGGCGGTGGGCACATTCACATCTTGTATACCTCTTAATGCACCAAGGATAACTGCTTGTAAGCCATCTGTGATTTGAAAAAAGCCTGAAACCAATAAAAGTCCCGCAGCTATCTGCACTACCTCTAATGTGTCTATCGGGGTATTGTCTCCATAGTTTTCTAGATAAATCCAAGGTAATACTTCATTGAATTTTAAAAATATAAAGCAAAAAACAATGTCAAATAAACCAATCAACAAGAATAACGATATGGCAATTCGTCTCAAATCAGCATAGGCTTTCATCCCAAACTGATTTCCAACGCGTATCATTGCCACAACCCCAAGACCCATTGCAAACATAAAGGTCATGGAAGATAAATTAAGAGCAATTTGATTGGCGGCCTGCGCGTTCTTTCCCAATACTCCAGACATCCATATTGCCATGGTAAAAAATGCAACTTCAAAAAACATTTGTAATGCAGAGGGAAGACCTAGGCCTAATATTTTTTTAAATAAAGAGATACGTAAATTTTCAAAACGAACACGAATGGAATATTCCGAAAACATTGGATGAAATTGAATATATAAGATGATTAATGCAACCGCAGCGATTCGTGCAATCATTGTTCCAATAGCAGCACCCTCTACGCCCATTTTTGGAAATCCATTGTACCCAAAAATCAATAGATAATTTAATATAACATTGACAATATTCGAAAAAATAGTCGCATACATTGCTGGACGAGTCTTCGACAAACCATCGGCAAATTGTTTATAGGCTTGGAAAATAATCAAAGGAACCAATGAGGCCGCAACCCACTTAAGATAGGGAAAAGCCAATTCAACAACGGCTTCGGGCTGCCCCATAGAATACATCAGTTTACGGGAACCAAACACCATCAAAAATAAACTCAACCCTAAAATTGTACACAATACAATTCCATGCGATAATACTCGTTGGGCTGCATTGACATCTTTGGTACCATCTGCATGTGCTACCAAGGGAGTCAAGGCTGTCGAAAAACCAATCCCTAAAGACATGGCTATAAAGACAAAACTATTTCCCAAAGAAACTGCTGCAAGTTCAGTAGTTCCCAATTGACCCACCATGATATTATCGACCAACTGGACAACAGTATGTCCCAAAAGGCCTAAAATTACAGGGAAGGATAAACTTAAATTATATTTAAATTCCTTGGTGAATTGTCCTAAGTTAAACAAGGGCTATAATTTAAAATGATCCATTAAATAGACCATTGCAGCCATGGTAGCCGCGCCGAGTTCTAATTCTCTTTTATTGATCGCATCAAAAGTGTCGTTTGAGGCATGATGGTAATCAAAATAACGTTGGGAATCTGGACGTAAACCTGCTAATACATTTGTGTCTGTTTTTAATGGGGCAACGTCTGCACCACTTCCACCCTTCACAAAAAGATGGATTAAATAGGGTTCAAAATATGGAGCCCAAGCTTGAATGTTTTTTAATTTTTCTGGAGTTGTATCAATTGAAAATCCTCGAGGGGTAAATCCACCCGCATCCGATTCTAGGGCAAATACATGCTTCTCCTTTTGCTGTTGTGCAATTTCAGTATATTTTGATGCACCCCGCTGTCCATTTTCTTCATTCATATACAAAACAACGCGTAATGTACGTTTTGGTTGATAGCCAATTTTTTTCATCAAACGCAATACTTCCATAGACTGAACAATTCCAGCTCCGTCATCATGGGAACCATCGCCTAAATCCCAAGAATCGAGATGACCACCAACAACCATGATTTCCTCTGGATAGGTCGAACCTTTTATTTCACCAATAACATTATAGGACTGTACATCAGGTAAATTCTTACAATTTTGCTTTAAATAGAATTTAAGCTTTCCATTTAGCGATAGCATTGAACTTAATAATTCTGCGTCGTTTGTGCTAATGGCTGCTGCCGGGATTCGCTTTCTTAAAGGCAAGTCACCATAGCTCATGGAACCTGTATGTGGATAATCATCTAAACGCAGATTCATGGAGCGAACAATGACTCCAACAGCTCCCAGCTTTGCGGCTTCCTCTGCCCCACTGTAGCGTTGATCTACGCAGCCAGAATAAGCAGTGAAGGTATTCACCAAATCTGCTTGCATTGGGCGGTTATAAAACACTATTTTTCCCTTGATCTTATCTGCACCTAGGGCAGAGAGTTCTTCAAAACTTTTTACTTCAACCACTTCTGCGCGGATGCCAGCCAAAGGCGTGGCGACAGATCCGCCCAAAGCACAAACATTAACATTGATTGTATTGCCAGGACTTGTTTCTATATTGGCATATTCAAAGGTTCCTCGAATCCATTTGGGAACCATTACTGGCTGTAACCAAACCTTGTCTAGTCCAAGGGCATCTAGTTCTTCTTTTCCCCATTCTACAGCACGCTGCGCATTGAGAGAACCAGAAAGACGACCACCAATTTGATTCGATAAATGTTCTAACCAGGCATAACTTTGTCCATCGACTAATGCCGTTTGATAGATTTTTTTAATGGTTGACTCGACCTCCGTTTGCGCTGTCGCAAAAAGGGTGAATAGGAAAATGGGAACGAATAAAATTCTTTTCATGTTATTTTGATGCAAATTGTTCAATGTTTTCAATTGTAATGGGATTATCACCCAAGATCATTAGGCGCTCAAGGACATTACGCAATTCACGTATGTTTCCTGTCCAAGGGTATTCTTTTAATTTTTTTAAGGCATTTGGCTGAATTTTTTTTGCCACAAGACCATCTTTATTGGCTATTTGCTGGATAAAATGATCACACAAGAGCGGAATATCTTCTAAACGATCTTTCAAGGGAGGAACACGAATGACAATAACGGCTAATCGGTGGTATAAATCTTCTCTAAATCGACCTTCGGCTATTTCTTTTTCCAGATCCTTATTCGTTGCCGCAAGAATACGCACATCTACCGACAAATCTTTGTCGCTTCCAACACGTTGGATTTTATTTTCCTGTAAGGCCCGTAAAACTTTGGCTTGAGCTCCCATACTCAAATCTCCTATTTCATCCAAAAAAAGCGTTCCCCCATCGGCTGCTTCAAATTTCCCTTTACGGTCTTTTACAGCAGAAGTAAATGAACCTTTAACATGGCCAAATAATTCACTCTCTATCAATTCAGAGGGTATTGCAGCACAATTCACTTCGATTAGTGCTTGCTTGTTTCGCTCGCTCTTTTGATGAATTTGATGAGCAACCAACTCCTTTCCAGTTCCATTTGGACCCGTAATAAGAACCCTTGCCTGTGTGGGCGCTACCTTGTCGATCATTGAAAACACATTGGACAATGCCTTTGAATCGCCAACCATTTCATAGGCCTTGGCAATTCGCTTCTTAAGTTGCACATTTTCTACGGACAAATGTTTTGTTTCCAAAGCATTCCTAACAGAAATCAAAAGTCGGTTTAGATCTGGAGGTTTCGGAATAAAATCATAGGCACCTAATTTCATCGCTTCAACAGCAGTTTGAATATTTCCATGTCCAGTAAGCATAATAAAAGGAGAGCTTATCCCTTGTTTTTTGGCTTGTTCTAAAACCTCTAACCCATCTTTCTTTGGCATTTTAATATCACACAATACTAGATCATAATCCTCAGCATTGACAGCGTCAAAACCCACCTTCCCGTCTACAGCCTCATCAATTTTAAAATGATCATTTTCCTCGTTTAAAATTCGTTTAAGCACCCGGCGGATGGGTTCTTCGTCTTCGATAATTAAAATACGTGCCATATTATAGGTTTTCGGTTTGGTTCAGCCATACCGTTCGTTGGGGAAAAGGTATTTGTATGTTGTGGTCTTTAAATGCCTGAAAAATTTTGAATCGAATATCACTTTTTACCTGATTGGCGATAAAACTGTTGTTGATCGAAAAGTACAAGCGAAAACTCAAGGCGCTATCTCCAAAATCTTGAAACAACACAGTGGGAACAGGGTTTTTCAACACTTGATCATGAGATCCAGCGAGTTCAATCAGTATTTCTTCCACTTGATTTACATCACTTGCATAACTAACTCCTACCTCTACATGTTCTCGAGTCAATGTTCCGTTTTCAGTCCAGTTATATAGAATCGATGTTAAAAATTTATGATTGGGAATTATTAAGACTTTGTTGTCTATTGTTACAGCGCGAGTAGTTCTCAATGTAATATTTTCTACCCTTCCAACTTGTCCTTCTATAGCAATGATATCGCCCACATGTACGGCTTTATCTGCAATGATAAATATTCCTGAAATAATATCTTGAATAAACGTTTGTAGGGCCAAACCAACACCAACCAATAAGGCTGCAGAGGCTGCGAAAATGGCAGTTACATTGACCCCAATGGTATCAAAAGTGATCAAAATAACAATGAGGTAGACAAAATAGTTGAAAAAGGCAAAAATGCTCTTGAACTTAAACTGAACATCTTCATCCAATCGTTTTAAAATTAACCGACGTGAAAAACGCAAAAAATATTTGGTGAAAAAGAACACCAAAACAATGATCACAAGTGACTTTACAGTAAACGATATGTCACTACCCAAATGAATGGTATAGTTAAAGAAATCAATGATTTTATTCATTTAAAAAACGATTTGAATTAGATGCTAATCAAAGATAGGATAAATTAAAATAGAAGTAAAAACAAAACCCACCCTTATCGAAACAAGGATGGGAAAAAATTGCTATGAAAAAGAAAAAATGCACGTATGTGCGATTCGAATATACTTTATTTTTTCTATTCTAGGAAATTATGCAAACATGTCTTTTACTTTTTCAAAAAACGATTTATCTGATTTCTCTGGTTTGGGAATAAAATTTTCATCTTCTACCATGCGTTGAAAAAATTGTTTTTGTTCTCGGTTCAAGGTTTTTGGTGTCCAAACATTGATATGTACCAATAGATCTCCTTTGCCATATCCATTCAAATCGGGTAAACCCTTTCCACGAAGTCGCAGCGTCTTCCCACTTTGAATGCCGGCATCCAATTTTATACGCACTTTTCCGTCCAATAAGCCCACTTCTTTAGCAACACCAAGTGCAGCCTCAGAAAATGATATATACAGATCATGGTGCAAGTGAATTCCTTCGCGAATGAAGCTGTCATGAGTATGCTCTTCAATTAACACAATTAGGTCACCAGAAACACCATTTCCTGCGGCAGAATTACCCTTTCCACTTACTTTTAATTGCATCCCTTCTTCAACTCCTGCAGGAATTTTAATGCTCACTGTTTCCTCTTCATCGATCATGCCTTGAGCATCACTCCCTTTTGGTCGATGCTGAATACTTTGTCCGCTACCTTGACAGCTAGGACAGGTAACAGCTGTTTGCATACGCCCAAGAATGGTATTGGTGATACGGACTGTTTGACCACTCCCTCCACATTGGGAACAATTAGAATAACGAACGTCTTTGGCCTGAACTTTTCGGCGAACTTTAACCTTCTTTTCAACCCCATTTAGGACCTCTTCAAGGGTTAACTTCACACGAATACGAAGATTACCACCCTTGGATCGATTTTGGCCACGTCCACCAAAACCACCAAAGCCACCACCAAAGCCACCACCAAAAATGTCGCCGAACTGACTAAATATGTCATCCATATTCATTCCACCTCCACCAAAACCTTGACCACCTTCAAAGGCAGCATGTCCATATTGATCATAGCGTGCCTTTTTATCTGCATCACTTAAAACTTCATAGGCTTCTGCGGCCTTTTTAAAGTTCGCCTCGGCTTTGTCATCTCCAGGGTTCTTGTCAGGGTGAAATTCAATGGCTTTCTTGCGATATGCCTTTTTTATTTCAGCGGCAGATGCCCCTTTTTTCAAACCCAATATGTCGTAAAAATCTTCCTTCATTTTCTATTTATTGACCGACAACCACCTTTGGATAACGGATAATTTTTTCTCCCAACTGATAGCCAGGCTCTGTTATGTCTATAATTTTACCCGATTGGTCGTCACCAGCAGGGATTTGCGTAATTGCTTCGTGTAATTCTGCATCAAAGGTATCGCCAGGGGTTACTTCAATAGCAACCAATCCTTGACTTTTAAGCGTTTCATTCAATTTATTATTAATTAAGCGAAAGCCCTCAAACTGCTCTGAATTTTCTAATTTATCAGCTTCTTTCAATGCACGACCAAAGTCATCAATCACTGGCAATAAACTTGTAATGACTTCTTGACCTGCTGTTTTGAATAATTCTATGCGCTCTTTAGAGGTTCTTTTTTTATAGTTTTCGAACTCAGCGAACAAACGCAAGAACTTCTCTTTTTCTGTAGCAAGCTCCTCTTTCAAAGGTTCTAATGCTTTAGCGCTTTTCGCCGTTGCCGCTTTAGGACTTGCTTTTTTAGTCGACTTAGCCTTCTCTTTCGATGGACTTTTTTCTGTTTTCTTTGCCGTACTCATGCTTAATTTTTTCTTTGAAAGAGCAAAAGTACTGCCATTTTAATAAACTTGTCAAAATGTCATACAAAAGTTATCCTTAAAGCAAAGATTTTATCGCGGGGAGTAGTTCTGGATGGATAAAAACAAAGCCTTCTTTTTGTGCTTTTTCTGCACTAACGTTTTGACTATTAAAAACCAACGTACTCATTTCTCCAACAGCCAATCGAATAAAAAGTTTTGGAATTGGGGGTAAAAAATAAATGCGTTCCATGGCCTTGGCTAATGTCTTTGTGAATACTTTTTGCGAAACGGGATTTGGACTAACAGCATTAAAAACCCCTTCCCAATTTTGATCAATAGCTGTAAGAATCATTCCAACCAAATCGTCTACATGAATCCACGATTGCATCTGATTTCCACTGCCAAAAGCAGCGCCTAATCCAAACCAAGTAGGGATTTTCATGGGGCCTAGTACTCCTCCCCTTTTGGTTAAGACCAAGCCAATACGCAGCTTTGTTAATTGGAGTCCTACTGCTGAAAAACCATCTTCCTCCTGTTCCCAATCCATGACAACTTCTTCAAGAAAAGAAGATCGTTTGGGAAGATAATCTTCTGTATATATCATTTCAAAAGAAGAAGGATAAATTCCTATGGCAGAGGCGGCAACTACTTGTTTTATCTGATGTTTTCCATTGCACCGACGAATACTATCAACCAATAAACGCGTTCCATTAATTCTACTTGAAGAGATGCTTTCTTTATTTTTTTTTGTCCAGCGTTGGGAAATACTTGCCCCTGCAAGATGAACTATTGCATCCACACCTTCAAAACAAGCCTCATCTAATTCATTTGTAGAAGGGTTCCAATAGAAGCCTTTCATCTTCTGCTTCTCAGCAAGCTTGCTTTTTTGTGTTGTCAAAAAGTGAATTTCATGGCCCAAGGATAGCGCCTTTTCAACCAAGGTAGATCCAACCAAACCTGTGGCCCCAGTGATCAATACTTTCATGCGGTTTTTTTTTACGAATGTACTACAAATGTGGTTTTAGGCCACGTATCATTTCTCGTTTTCCAGGGGGGCCTGGCACTAAATCAGTTGCAAGACCTAGTCGCAACAAAGTTCTCCTTACTCGACCAATTGCAGCATAGGTAACAAATACAGCTCCCGGATTCATGTATTCCGTCAGTTTAGGAAAACAATCATCCTCCCAAATTTCGGGTTGTGCTCTTGCGCCAAAAGCGTCGTAATAAATAAGATCAGTTCTACCTTCGGGCTTATAATCCTCAAGGAAGCAATGCATCTTTTTAAGTTTAAAATTGGTGGTAATCGAGTTTTCTTCTTCCCAAGGCGCGTTGTGAATTAGGTTAAATAAACGGTTATCCTCTTGATCTAAAAAAGAAAAGTAATTCACTTCATTCATTTCTGCGGATGATAATGGATAAGCTTCAATAGTATGATAGCAAACATGAATATTAGCCTCCTTTGCCGCTTTAGCCGTTAAAAAAGCATTTAAACCAGTACCAAAGCCCATTTCAAAAATATGACAATGCTTTGACCCAAGATGCTGCGTTTGC
>CAJQKN010000048.1 GCA_905478905.1 uncultured Flavobacteriaceae bacterium
GTAAAAGCTCATTGAAGTTGTGTGGAAGAATTTTTGTTGAAAGGCCAACGGCAATCCCTTCTGCACCTTGAGCCAACAACAATGGAAACTTTACGGGTAAATGAACAGGTTCATTCTTTCTTCCGTCATAGGACAGTTGCCAATCGGTTACTTTTGGACTAAAAACAACTTCAAGGGCAAATTTTGACAAACGTGCCTCAATATATCGAGAAGCCGCGGCACGGTCTCCAGTGAGAATATTTCCCCAGTTACCCTGCATGTCAATGAGTAGATCTTTCTGTCCAATTTGGACCATGGCGTCTGCTATACTTGCATCTCCATGCGGGTGATACTGCATGGTGTGCCCAACAATATTGGCCACCTTATTGTAGCGGCCATCGTCCAAATCTTTCATGGAATGAAGAATACGACGCTGAACAGGCTTTAGCCCATCAGCAATTGCTGGAACAGCACGTTCAAGAATTACGTAAGAGGCATAGTCCAAAAACCAATCCTTATACATTCCCGTAACTTTTATCAGGGAATCTTGACCAGTAGATGTGTCTTCTTCGTAGAATTCTTTTTCTTCCATATTATGCGTCCAATTCTGCCAAATCTAATTCTACTTTCAGATTATTGATGATGAATTCTTGCCGGATAGGAGTGTTTTTTCCCATATAAAATTCCAACAATTGTTCGATTGTCGTGCCTTTGTCAAGCATAACAGGATCTAAGCGAATGTCTTCACCAATGAAGAATTTAAATTCATCAGGTGATATTTCACCCAAGCCTTTAAATCGAGTAATTTCCGGTTTCCCGCGTAGCTTACTCAATGCGTTAAGCCGTTCATTTTCTGAATAACAATAAATGGTTTCTTTTTTATCGCGCACTCTGAACAAGGGCGTTTGTAGAATATATAAATGTCCCTCTTTGATTAATTCTGGGAAAAATTGCAAGAAAAAAGTGATCAGAAGCAAACGAATGTGCATACCATCAACATCGGCATCGGTTGCGATAACAATGTTATTGTAGCGAAGATCTTCCAAGCCATCTTCAATATTCAATGCTGCTTGTAGGAGGTTGAATTCTTCGTTTTCATAAACAATCTTCTTGGTCATCCCATAGGTATTCAATGGCTTACCCCTGAGACTAAAAACGGCTTGTGTATTTACATCACGAGATTTGGTAATGGAACCACTGGCCGAATCTCCCTCCGTAATAAACATGGTCGACTCCAGGCGTCGGTCTTTCTTTAAATCTCCAAGATGTACCCTACAATCACGTAATTTCTTGTTGTGTAAATTCGCTTTTTTAGCACGATCACGAGCCAGCTTTCGGATTCCGGAGAGCTCTTTGCGTTCTTTCTCCGCCTGCATTATTTTCCGCTGAATACTGGCAGCAGTATCTGGGTTTTTGTGGAGAAAGTTATCCAACTGCGTTCCAAGGAAATCATTGATATAGGAGCGAACCGTTGGCATACCGTCACCCATTTCAGTTGAGCCTAATTTTGTTTTTGTTTGTGATTCAAAAACTGGCTCCATTACTTTTATACTGATTGCAGCAATGACAGACTTACGAACATCAGAGGCGTCGTAATTTTTCCCAAAAAACTCACGGATTGTTTTAACTAGTGCTTCTCTAAAAGCAGCTTGATGTGTTCCTCCTTGGGTTGTATTTTGGCCATTCACAAAGGAATGATATTCTTCACTGTACTGCGTTTTACTGTGTGTAAGAGCAACCTCAATATCGTCGCCACGTAAATGAACAATTGGATACAGCAAATCATTTTCATTGACAATATCTTCCAATAGGTCTTTTAAACCATTTTCAGAAAAGTACTTCTCACCATTAAAATCTATGGTCAAACCTGGATTGAGGTAGACATAGTTTTTAATCATCTTTACAATGTACTCAGCTCTAAATTTATAGTTCTTAAAAATGGTTTGATCTGGAGTAAACGTAACCTTAGTCCCTCGTCTTGCTTTAGAGGGATTAATCTCTCCTTCTTCAATCAAAGAACCCGATTCAAAAGAAGCCAATTTTGCCTTTTCATCCCGAATAGATTCTACAATAAAGGAAGATGAAAGGGCGTTTACTGCCTTGGTTCCTACTCCATTTAAACCCACAGACTTTTTGAATGCACGGGAATCGTATTTCCCACCTGTATTCATTTTGGATACCACATCTACTAGCTTTCCAAGTGGAATTCCACGGCCATAGTCACGAATAACAACTTGTGAATCTACTATTTTGATTTCGATGGTTTTACCAGCGCCCATAACAAATTCATCGATACAATTGTCGAGAACTTCCTTGATGAGGATATATATCCCATCATCTGGCGAAGAACCATCACCCAATTTACCAATGTACATACCGGGGCGCATACGAATATGCTCCTTCCAGTCGAGGGACCTGATATTATCTTCGGTATATTGTACGTTTTCAGACATGGTGAATTACTCGCTAATATAAAGCTTCGTAGGCTTAACGAATCCTATTGATTCCTAAAAAAATTAACAATGTTCGTTGAAAACTATTCTAGTAGAATTAATTCTGCGTTTTTGACTACTTATGACCTAAATAGGTGAGAATATTTTTTTCGATGCGTGCTTCAATTTGGGAAACATCTGCTTTAACGAATGTTTTTCCAGTAATCTTTTCATATAATTCAATGTATCGATTGGATACTTGTTCTATATAATCATCCGACATTTCAGGAACAACTTGTCCTTCTAGTCCTTGAAATCCATTTTCAATGAGCCATTGACGCACAAATTCTTTGGAGAGTTGTTTTTGGGGTTCGTTCGCTGCTTGGCGAGCTTCATAGCCATCAGCATAAAAATAGCGGGAAGAATCTGGCGTATGAATTTCATCAATCAAAAGAATGGTTCCATCTTTAGTTTTTCCAAATTCATATTTTGTGTCAACCAAGATCAATCCTTTGGCGGCGGC
>CAJQKN010000049.1 GCA_905478905.1 uncultured Flavobacteriaceae bacterium
GCTTTCAGTATGGCATGTCCTACCTCAATAGCTTCTGTCAAAGCTGCTCGATAGGCTTTTTCTGTTTCTGGAGTCATGTTTTCTTTTAATATTGTACCGGCGCCTCCATGGATGACAATTCCAAAGGTAGGTGTTGGGGCTACAGCCGCTTGTTGATCGCGAGAACATTGAATGAAAAGAAAAGTGAAAAGTAGGGTGATAAATATTCGCATGATGTTTAGTTTGATAACTAAGTTACAAGAATCTGACAAAAAGAAAAGAAGTTGTTAAATTTCTTTGTTGCAATCTGATTTAAAAAGTACTTTTAAAGTAAAATTAAATTAAATGATTTCAGCCATTTTAAAAGAATTAGGGATTTCAGAAAATCACAAGGGAAATTCTACTGGTACCAAATGGTTTGGCAGTGGAAAGTCTTTTGACTCCTACTCCCCTGTTGACGGTAAAAAAATTGGCGCTACTTCTAGTCTCAGCATTGAAGAATATGAAAACTGTATCCAACAAGCCGAAAAAGCTTTTGTTGAGTTTCGTGCTGTTCCTGCTCCAAAACGAGGTGAAATGGTTCGCCAATTGGGAGATGCATTACGCGAAAAAAAGAGTGCATTGGGAAAACTGGTTTCCTATGAAATGGGGAAGTCGTTACAAGAAGGTCTAGGAGAAGTGCAAGAGATGATAGACATCTGTGATTTTGCCGTTGGTCTATCGCGACAATTACACGGTTTAACCATGCATTCTGAGCGTCCGCTCCACAGAATGTATGAACAATACCATCCTCTTGGAGTGGTTGGCATTATCTCTGCTTTTAATTTTCCCGTGGCTGTTTGGAGTTGGAATACTGCTCTAGCATGGATTTGTGGGGATGTTACCGTTTGGAAACCCAGCGAAAAAACACCCTTTTGCGCAATTGCTTGTCAAAAAATTGCCGCTGATGTTTTTGCAGCTAATGGACTACCCGAAGGAATTTCTTGCCTCATCAACGGAGATGCTGAAGTAGGAAAATGGATGGCACAAGACCAACGAATTCCATTAGTATCTGCTACGGGGTCTACCGCAATGGGAAGAAATGTAGCCCAAGCAGTAGCCGCTAGGTTGGGAAAATCACTCTTGGAATTGGGAGGAAATAATGCCATCATTGTCACCCCTTCTGCCAATATAAAAACTACCATCATTGGAACTGTCTTTGGTGCGGTTGGAACCGCAGGGCAGCGCTGTACTTCTACTCGAAGACTAATTGTGCATGAAACTGTTTATGAAGAACTCAAAAATGGACTCAAAAAAGCCTATGGGCAATTAAAAATTGGCAACCCCTTAGATGAAAATAATCATATGGGGCCTTTAATTGATACAGAGGCTGTCAATACCTACCTCAATGCGCTGAAAGAAGTAGAAAAGGAAAAAGCAAGCTGGGTTGTTAAGGGGCACGTCCTCAAAGGCGAAGGCTATGAAAGTGGATGCTATGTTCATCCAGCCATTGCCGAGATAGATGCCACTGCACAAATAGTGCAAACCGAAACCTTTGCCCCTTTGTTATATTTGATTAAATACAGTGGAGATGTCTCCAACGCAATTAGTATACAAAATGATGTGCGTCAAGGATTATCGTCGGCAATCATTACCCAAGACATACAAGACTCCGAAACATTTTTATCCCATTGGGGCAGTGACTGCGGAATTGCCAATGTAAATATTGGTACTTCTGGCGCTGAAATTGGTGGAGCTTTTGGAGGTGAAAAAGACACAGGTGGCGGACGCGAAAGTGGATCGGACGCATGGAAAGTATATATGCGACGCCAAACCAACACCATTAATTTTTCCGATGATTTACCCCTTGCTCAAGGGATAAACTTTGATTTATAAACGAAGAATATTGTATCTTCACTAAAAATATTTTCATGTATTCAGTACTTAAAACCATTCATTCTTATTGGGCGTATTTGGCCCTTTTAATTCTTGTTATAGCTGCTGTAAATGCTTTAATTGGTATGTCAAGCAAGAAAGCATTTGTCGCCAAAGATTTGCGCCTATCTTTATTTGGATTGATCTTTGCCAACATCCAACTCCTCATTGGTCTTGTCTTGTATTTTGTTTCTCCTTGGTTTGAACAATGGAGTACTTTAGGTATGGGAGACGTCATGAAAGATGCGCAAACACGCTTGTATCTATTGGAACATCCTTTTACCAATATCATTGCTATTGTATTAATTACCATGGGATGGTCGATGCATAAACGTCAAACACAAGACGCAAAAAAATTCTCTAGAATTGGTATCTTTTATACGCTTGGATTACTCCTTCTTCTTTCGCGTATTCCATGGGATGCTTGGTTATAAACTAGTTCAATAATCAGAGACGCATGATTGCAAAACCCCGAAAAGCAATCCGTAATGAATACCTAAAGCGCACACAAAATGTGGCTGTTTTGGGTGGCGGAAGCTGGGCAACTGCCTTGGTCAAAATCATGACTGAAAATAAACGAAAGGTGCATTGGTATATGCGCAATGAACAGGCAAAAAACCGACTCGAAAAAGTGGGTAGAAATCCCAATTACCTCAGTTCGGTTGTCTTACAAAAGAGACGCTTATTCATCAGTACAGATATCAATGAAATTGTGGAAAAAGCGGATGTTATCGTTCTAGCTATTCCCACAGCTTTCTTGGATCTGGAATTAAAAAAAATCACCTCCAATTTAGCCGATAAAATCATTGTCTCTGCCGTCAAAGGAGTTATTCCCGAGACCCTTCAAATTGTGGGCCCTTACCTAAATGAGCACTTCAGTGTTCCAATAGAAAATATTGCTGTGATAGCGGGACCAAGTCATGCGGAAGAAGTTGCCATGGACAAACTATCCTATTTAACCATTGCTTGTACCGATACCAAAAAAGCAGAATTTATTGCAACACTACTAAAAACATCTTATGTAAGAACAGCTGTTTCTAATGACATTATTGGAACAGAATATGCTGCAATGCTGAAAAACATCTATGCCATTGCAGCTGGAATAGCGCATGGTTTAGGCTATGGGGATAATTTTCAAAGCGTCTTAATGAGTAATGCCATACGGGAAATGAAGCGTTACATTCGCAATGTCCACAAACTTAAACGAAACATCAATAATTCAGCTTATTTGGGGGATCTACTTGTAACAGGCTATTCTGTTTTTAGTCGAAATAGAACCTTTGGAACTTTTATTGGGAAAGGCTATACTGTTACCGCTGCACAGGCAGAAATGAACATGGTTGCCGAGGGATACTATGCCGCAAAATCGGCAAAACTACTGGGTATCAACTACAGAACGCTCACCCCAATAATTGATGCTGTTTATGCTGTTTTGTATGAAGGGCAATCTCCAGAAAAAACCTTCCTTAAATTGAGTAAAAAATTAAACTAAAGGGTTGATTTAAATTGCTCTAAAAAGCGAAGATCGTTTTCGAAAAACATGCGAATATCGCCTACTTGATAAAGCAACATGGCAATGCGCTCTATTCCCATTCCAAAAGCAAAACCCGAATATTGGGTAGGATCAATTCCACAATTGGTCAAAACATTGGGATCGACCATTCCACAACCCATAATTTCTAACCAACCTGTTCCTTTGGTAATGCGATAATCTACTTCGGTTTCTAAGCCCCAATAGATGTCTACTTCAGCACTGGGTTCTGTGAAAGGAAAATAGGAAGGGCGTAAACGGATTTTAGATTTCCCAAAAAGTGCTTTGGTAAAATAAAGTAAGGTTTGTTTCAGATCTGCAAACGAAACATCTTTATCAATATAGAGCCCCTCTACTTGGTGAAAAATACAATGTGCTCTTGCAGAGATTGCCTCATTTCGAAAAACACGTCCCGGTGAAATGGTCCGAATTGGTGGTGTGTTATTCTCCATATAGCGGACTTGAACTGAGGAGGTATGTGTTCGCAATAAAATATCTGGATCGGTCTGAATAAAGAAGGTGTCCTGCATGTCGCGTGCTGGATGATATTCAGGTAGATTTAAAGCCGTGAAATTGTGCCAATCATCTTCGATTTCTGGTCCTTCAGAAATGTTGTAACCAATCTGATTAAAAATTTCAATGATTCTGTTCTTAACTAAGGTCAATGGATGTTGAGACCCAAGCTTTACTGGGTAGCCCGGACGACTTAAATCTAGACCATGAGTGGCGGTACCTGCAGAGCTTTGTCCTGATTTTAAAGCCTCAACTTTTTCAGATACAGCTGTTTTAAGTTCATTCAAAACTTGACCGTATGCCTTCTTTTCTTCGTTTTTGACTTCACGAAAAGCAGCGAAGAGTTCATTCAATATACCTTTCTTCCCAGCATATTTAATCCTGAATTCCTCTATGGCTTCTTGAGATGTAGCCGTGAATTGATTCACCTCTTTTAAATGCGCTTTAACCTTATCAATCATGGGCGTAAAAGTAATAAATATCCTATTGAATTACTTCTTTTTCTAGGAAGTAATCTACGATGGCTTCTTTCATTAAAACCGATTGTTCTCCAGGTTTTAACACCGGTAGTTCTTCCATTAATTTAAAATGGGGCCACCCTTCGTCGTCATAAAAATCAAAACGATAATACCCAAAAGGCTCTAGAACAGTACATATCCCAATGTGAATTATATTTACATTATCGTCTTTTTTAAAACGTTGGTGTATTTTTCCTAACTCCTGAAGGCCTACCAAATATAGTACTCCCTCAATGTCTATTGTTTCTGTTTCTGAAAATTTTTCTGTCAAAAAATCCAAAACAGAATTCCATCGGTTCTTTAAAAGTTGATCGCGGCTAGTGGTTTCCATGGCACAAATATACCGATTCCTGTGGCAGAATGAAAGTATAGAAAAGTGCTATATTTAACCAATGAATTATTTGGACATTATTCTTGGTAGTCTTATTCTCTACGGAGCTGTAAAGGGTTTCTTTAAAGGACTAATTATTGAAGCGGCTTCTTTGGTGGCATTAATTGCTGGAATTGTCGGTGCTCTTCTTCTTGCTACTTCAGTTAGTGATTTATTGACAACTTTTTTTGATTTTGACACAATTCCACCAGCAGGCATCATCTTTATCCTCATTTTTATTGTCATTATCGTTTTAATTAATTTACTCGCTCGTTTTTTGACAAAAGTTATAAAAATGGCTGCTTTAGGAAGCGTCAACCGTATTTTTGGCGCTGTGTTTGGTGGAGCTAAATTTGCTTTAATCCTTAGTGCAATTCTCCTAATGGTTGATCAATTTTCTTTTCTATTTCAATATGTAGACACAGCAATTTTGGACGAGTCATATTTATATCAACCCATCAAAACCTTTGGAGAAACGCTCTTCGAGTGGTTGCTAGACAGAAAAGATTTACTACCGCAAGAGCTAATTTAGGTGCTTGATCCCACTGTTTTGAATCCACCCTTCTGAACCATTTGCCAATTTAACTTTTGACCAACCTTCGAGAGCATCTACCACCTCAACAACTGTTCCTTCATGCAATAAAAAAAGAATGTCTGCACGAGTGTTTGGCTCTCCCCAAATTTCAATTTCGCGTTCAAAGATCACCGCTTTTTGAATCGAATTTAAGGCAAGCTTACTTTGTGTTAGTCCCAAAGATACTAGCGTAGTTAAAACAAAAATAATGGTTAACGAAAAGAATAGTCTTTTGAATCGAATATGATTATTCCAACGATACACAAAAAACAACAATGCACCCATCCAAGCAAAAACAAGGGTGATAATTGTCCATTGGTCAAGGGTTAAAAATGCTAAAACTTTTTGTTGTAATAAATCTATTTGCGTTTCAGGTAATTTGTCAATAGCGTCTTGCGTCATATTATTGGCAAAACTACTGTTGTTCAAAATAGTTTTGTCCATTGGATCTAAGCGCTTGGCTTGCTCAAAATAGTAAACACTTTCAGCAACATTACCCAATCGATAATGTGCATTCCCCAAATTAAAATAAACTTCAGCGCTGTGCAGCTTATCATTCAATATGGATTCATATTTTTCGATGGCCAAGCTGTAATTTCCACCATTATAGGCTGCATTCGCTTGATCAAAAACAGTCGTATTACTTTGCCCCAACAAAGTTGTGAAGGGAAAGATCAAAAGAATAAAAAGGTAGATATTTGTTCTCATATTTCTCGATCTAATGCAGCAATGGTTTGAACAGCAAGATCAAAATCTTCCTGCATAGTTACGTTTGAACTGGGTGCATAGAGGGCTGCTTCACATTTCTCTAAAATGGAAACAAAGGCACTAATACTACTCGCCTGACTATTTTTTTCTTGTAATAAGCCTACGATGCGTTCTTTTGAAAACTCTGAAGTTTCTATGGATAATTTGGCTTTTAAATAATTGTGTAATGCTCGTTCAAGGGCGTCATAAAAACGTTCCTTTTCTCCCAAGGCCTTCTTGGCTGAACTCAAGTATTTTTTGGCCAAACGATTGGCGTATTTTTGGCGTGCTGTTACTGGATCAATTGTTTTGTTTTCATTCCTTCTTTTTAAGAACGCAATAATAAAGTATAATAAATATGGACTGCATAAAAGCATCCAAAAACGTGAAGAACGATAGAATGCTTCTTTTTCAAGAGGAATCAAAGAGGTTTCCAACTTTATAAAATCAAAGTAGTTTTCGTTGATCAACGGAACCTGCTTCGTTAAGTTTCCTTGCAGCGAAGGATTGTTTGCCACAGGACCTTCAAAAACATCAATCAAGGCTTCTTTGGAGTTCAAACTTACATAGGTCTCTTTTACTGGATCAAAATAACTGAAAGTGAGCGGTGGAATAGGATAATTTCCCTGGTACTGAGGAACAATTGTATAGGTGTCTTCTATGCTTCCCTGCATCCCTAATAAATTGGTTTTAATTCTCTCCATATGCTCTGGCTCGTAGACCTCTAAAGAGCTAGGGGCTTTGAGTTTTGGCAAGGAGAAAAGTTTTAAATTACCTCGTCCTGAAACCTTGACAGTTGCCTGAAAAGATTCCGATGACTTGAGGGCAGTCTTATTGAACTTAACATTTAAATCAAATGTTCCAACAGCGCCATCAAAGTTGGCAGGTTTCCCAGACTCAGGTAAAGATCGTACGTTGATTGAACGCCTTCCTGCTGTAATAATCTTAGGTGTTTTTTGGTAGACTCGATTGCCAAAAAAATCGCGGCGGTTGGTTGGCACATCGACAGAAACATTCAATGTAAGCGGTTCAAGGGTGAGTTTTCCTGCTTTCTGAGGATAAAGAACTGCCTTGCGCCAGGTGACATAGTTATAGGCTTCTCCTTTGTATTCCCCTCGTTTGATTTCTAATTTTGGAATTGGGATCAAATGACTCCAAAAATCACTGTACTTAGGCATTTCAACCTCATTGACATTGGAAACACTTATTTCTGAAGAGAAGTAAAGCTTATAAATAACCGTTACCGCTTCATTTAAGTAAGGGTTGGTTTTTGAGATTTCAGCAACCAAATGCAGGTTTTCATCTGCAATAGCCGTGGCGCGTGCTTGCGGACTATTGGGGTTGTTAACTGCTTCGGTAACTTCTACCTGTTTGGGACTAGTTTTATAGACCTCTCCATCAATTTGAATCGAAGCCTGACCAATGGTCAGTTTTCCTTTTCGGTTGGGGGTTAAAAAATAGGTGTAGGTTTTCGAAAAACTTCGGACACCATTCACATAACTATTACTTACCGACTGATTTGGTCCTCCGATGACAGAAAAACCGTCAAAATTGGGAGGAATAAAATTATCGCCATTTTGATTCATCTCAAAACTCACCCTTAGACGTTCATTCAGACCAAGTCTGTTTTTGCTCAACTTAGTTTCAAAACGAACTTGAGCAGCTACTTCAACAGAGAAGAAACTGAAACAAATGACACTAAAAAATAAAAAAAGTTGTTTCATTTTTCTTACCAGTCCTTTTTTGTTTTTACGGGAACACCTTGCACTTTTTCAGCATTGACCTTGTCTTGAACATTTTTCTCCTGTTGGTTCATTGCTTCAAGAAGACTTTTTACTTGTTCGGGCGATATTTGACCGGGTTTTCTTGGTGGTGGAGGTTGTTTCTGATCCCCTTCCTTCTTGTCTTCTTTTGGCTTTTTAGGATCGTCTTTCTTTTTATCGTCCTCTCCTTTTTCATCTTTCTCTTCCTGATCCTTTTTGTCTTCTTTCTCGTCGCCTTCTTCACCATCGTCAGATGGTTTTTCTTTTTTATCCCCCTCTGAATCGTCTTCCTTATTCTCTTGATCGTCTTTTTGATCCTGCTGGTCTTGTTGATCTTGATCTTGGTCCTGATCTTGCTTTTCTTCTTCTTGCTTTTGCTTTTCTAATAATTCTTTTGCGAGGGCATAATTGTATCGTGTCTCTTCGTCTGTAGGGTTATTACGTAATGCATTTTTATAAGCCTCAACAGCTTTTTCATAGTCTTTTTGTTGCATGAATCCATTACCCATATTGTGAAAAGCCAAGTGTTTATCCTCTTTTTTAAGGCTATTTTTTTGGGTCTCAAAATACCGCTGGTTGGCTTGATCATAGTCTTTGGAACGATACAAGCTATTTCCTAGATTATGCTGTGCCTTTAGGTTAATGCTATTGATGGATAAGGCCTTTCTATATTCTGCTTCGGCTTGCGAATAGGCTTCTTCTTGATGAAGCTCATTTCCATCAGCAATTAAATTCGTTTCTTTTTCTGTCTGTGCAAGAAGACTGAGTAGGCCTAGGTTAAATAACGCTAAAGTGAATATCTTTTTCATTGGGATGAGGTTTCTTTTTCGTTAAATAAATTTAAGCGCTCTACCCATTTCGTACGGGTTTCTAAAAGGAAAACATCCATCAAAAATAAGAGGAATCCAGCAATCAAAAAAGACTGGAAGCGATCTTTATAGCTCACGAATTTTTTTGCTTAAAATTCTTTTTTCTCCATCTGTTTAAGCTCTTCACGTACAAAACTTAAGACGGCTTGGGTATCGTTCCCATCTAAATAAGCAGCATCCGTAGACGAGGCAATGGATTCCAAAACTGTTGCATTTCGTTTTGTAATGACAACTTCATCGTTTTCATCTTTCTTGTAGCGTTCAACAACTCCATTGCGTTTAATGGGAATAGGAGAGCCTTTTTCAGATCCAACGCCAAGTGTGAATATTTTAATCCCAAGGGCGTTGGCCCTTTGGGCAGCATCGATGGTTCCCTCTTCCGAATGATCTTCCCCATCAGATAAAATAAATACCACTCGATTGGTTTGTTCTTCATCATCAAAAAAAGTGGCGGCAAGATCAATGGCAGCATCAATGGCTGTTCCTTGAGACGACAACATATCAGTGTTTAGGGCTTGTAAAAACATTTTAGCGGCACTGTAATCGGTTGTAATGGGTAACTGAGGAACTGCTTGAGCTGCATAGGCGATGATACCAACTCGGTCACTTGCAAGGTCGTTTAACAAAGCAGATACCAAGCGCTTGGCTTTCTCCAAGCGGTTTGGAGCAATGTCTTCGGCTAACATGCTTTTGGATACATCAATGGCAAAAACAATATCCACCCCTTCTCGTTTAACTGTTTCTAACTGTGTCCCAATTTTTGGGTTGACTAAAGCAATGATAAAACAACTGAGCCCAAGACTGACTATTATTAATTTTAGAAAGGGTTTAAAGCGTGAACGGTTGGGACTTAAAACATCCAATAGTGGAGAAGAAGAAAAAGTTGCTTGGGTTTTTTTCTTCCAATTACTTACCCACAAATAACCCACCCAAAGAATGGGGAGAAGGGCAAAGGCATAAAAATAAACTGTCTCGTCGAGTTGATACATTTTATATAAAACTTCTGTAAAGGGTGTTCTTCAAAATCCATTCCAAAAAAAGAAAGGCCATGGCGATTAAAACCAAAATCCGGTATTTTTCTTGGTAATTGTAATACTTAAATTCTTCTATTTCTGTTTTTTCTAATTTATTAATTTCAGCGTAAATATCTTCCAAACTGCTGTTATCGGTTGCTCGAAAATAGAGTCCGCCGGTGGCATCAGCAATTGACTTTAGGAGTTCTTCGTCGATTTCTACCTTGGTGATCCCATATTGAAATTTTCCATTGGGTAAAACTCCAATTGGTGCTCGTGCATTTCCATTACTTCCCAATCCAATGGTATAGGTTTTGATCTGAAATTCAACCGCTAGTTCAGCAGCAATTTTTGGGTCAATAAAACCTGCATTGTTGACCCCATCGGTCAATAAAATTATAACCTTACTTTTTGCACGGCTATCTTTTAGTCGGTTGACCGCAGTGGCCAGCCCCATTCCAATGGCCGTTCCATCGTTGATGATGCCATCGTAACGAATTTCATTTAAAGCATTTTGGACAATTCGCTTGTCGCTCGTGATGGGTGTTTTGGTATAGCTTTCTCCAGCATAAATAACTAAACCTATTCGATCGCTTCGACGTTGATTGATAAAATCGCCAGCAACATTTTTCAAGGCCGCTAAACGATTCGGTTTGAGGTCTTGGGCTAACATACTAGAAGAAACATCAATAGCCATGACAATGTCAATCCCTTTATTGGTTTTGGTTCGGGTTGAAACATCGACGGTTTGCGGTCGAGCAAAAGCCAAAATGACCAAGGACATGGCCAGTAGTCTAAAAATAAAAAGCATTGGAAACAATTTAACCAACAAGGAAGGTGATCCTTTAAAGCCCTGGAGTGAAGAAAGGGTTAATCGAGCCTGTTGGTGTTTTCGCTTAAATCCATACCAAACCATTACAGGTAGGAGAAGGAGAAAGCCCCACAGATATTCAGGATTGGCAAATTGAATTTGACTAAACACTTATAATTCTTTTATAATTTCTATTGATTCGAGTATTTTTTCTTCTATTTTTTCTCCGTAGCGATCGTCTTTGGAAAACAGTAACTGCATCTCTGCCGTTCCTATCTCAAAGGGAAATATGATGCTAACGAATCGACAACGGGTGCTTTCCGCTCCGTTGGGCAAATCTAGGGTACCATATAAGCGTAAAGCAGTTGTCCCGTCGGCTGTGGTGAAATTGTCATTTTGCACCAATAAATTTACAGCTCCTTTTTCTTCATAGGCAGATACGGCGGCTTCCATAAGCTCGCGAGCTATGGCTTCTTGTTCTTCTTCGCTCAGCTCTTTCTTGTCCTCAGTTGCTCGCTTTTCAAAACTAAGTTGAATGTAAAAATCATTGAATGGATCTCCTGCTGCGTAAATTACTTTTTGAGCATTAGACTTATTGTCACGCAATAAAACGGTGGGTGTTTCAACTGAAATTGGGGGAGAACCATAATGACTCTTTACCCAAGAGTTATCTAATAATACTTTGGTTGGATAGCGGAAAATGGTGTCTTTTACTGGTGTAAAGCCATAGTATGTAATGGCTACAATTGCAGCAATCACGATTACAGATAAGGATGAAATTCCTATCAATTGTATTTTTTGAATACGTCGTTTGCGTTCCAATTCTCGTTGGAAAGCAGCTGTGGCCTCCAATTCTTCAAGTGTTGGTTCGGGTAAGGCTTCGTTGGTTTCAATAACGACCTGTTCCACCATTGCTCTATCGGCAGTCACAATTCCTAATTCTGGTGCCGAACGGGCAAACTTGGCTAGGTCAGCGTTTTGTAAAACACGTTTTAAATTATTTAGCGTTTCAATATTAAGATCGAGTGTACCTGCATCTTTTCGGAGTTCGAGCTTTTCTAGCAGTTCGTCTGATGTACTTTCCAAGGCATCAATAGAGGCTTCTTCTTCAAGGTAACGACGAACCACGTCGGTCAATTTCGAATAATACAATTTATATTCTTCTTGCTCAGTTGGAATTTGATTCTCCAAAGCTTTCAACTCATTCAATGCGCGATCAAAAGGAGGGATTTCTTCAAGCAAGGCTTCTTTCTTTTTTTTGTATTGTTTGTTCAGATAATACAATGTAAAAAGCAAGAGCAGAAAGAAAATTCCTAGTAGATACTGCTGGATAATTTGGGTATAGTTACGCTCTACTAATTGAATGGGTTTGATGTCATACAAAGGTTGTTGCAAGGTATCTACCTTGACTGTTGCAACTCGAATAGCAATAGAATCAGAAAAGTTAGAAATGCCATCTACCACAACTTTTTGAGGAGGAATCCAATAATTCCCTGAATCAAACTGGATTAACGCATAGCGCTTTGTATAGAGATAATGTTGTTGTGCACGAAGTGTATCGATTGGTGATTCTTCTAAAATTTCAAATGGAAGAAAAAGCGGTTGTGGAGAAAATTCGACCATGGATAGGGAATCGGTTTTCACCTGTAGAGTAAGGTTGATTTGCGCTCCAATTCGCACTTGGGTTGAATCAACTGCTGTCGTAACTGCAGTAGCCAATTGCGCTGCAACCCCTGTCGAAAAACAGAAGAAAACGAAGGTAAAATAAATCAACAAATTGCGTTTCATGCTCTATATTCTTGCTTTAAAATAGCCCAATAGTTTTTTTACATAACTTTCATCTAACCGACAATCGATGGCACCGGCACCATTCATTTTGAAGGTGTTTTTAAAATTTTCTTTGCGTTCTATATTGTAAATAGCATACTGTTGGCGAACTTTCTTAGAGCTGGTATTGACCCATTGAATTGCTTGTGTTTCGCTATCTACCATGGGTACTATTCCTAGATTAGGCATTTCTTCTTCCAATTTATCATAAACACGAATTCCAGTCAAATCATGCTTTCTAGCTGCGATACGTAAGGTCTTTTCATAACCATCATCCATGAAATCTGATAAGATAAACATGATGGCTTTCTTTTTCAATACCCCGGATAAAAAAGCAAGGGCGTTGCCAATGTCAGTAGCTTTACTTTTTGGTTCAAATTCCAATAATTCTCGTATGATACGCAAGATATGGGATCGGCCCTTTTTAGGAGGAATGAATAATTCTACTTGGTCTGAAAAAAGCAATAAGCCAACTTTGTCATTATTTTGAAGGGCCGAGAAAGAGAGGGTAGCGGCAATTTCTGTCAATATATCTCGCTTAAATTGTTGTGTTGTACCAAAAAATTCTGATCCACTCACATCGACCATCAACATCAAGGTAAGTTCTCTTTCCTCTTCAAAAACTTTGACAAAAGGTTCATTATAACGTGCTGTTACATTCCAATCAATTGCGCGAACATCATCTCCAAATTGATATTGACGAACTTCACTAAAGGTCATTCCTCGTCCTTTGAAGGTACTGTGGTATTCCCCGCCAAAGACATGATCGCTTAGTCTTCGGGTTTTAATTTCAATCTTTCGAACTTTTTTAAGTAAGTCTTTAGTATCCATAGTGGAATTTACTCCTTGATGTTGAGATTATTAAGGTACCTCAACGTGGTTGATGATTTGCGAAATCAAATCTTCAGAAGTAATGTTTTCTGCTTCAGCTTCGTAGGTTAATCCAATTCTGTGGCGTAAAACATCATTAATGACTGCACGTACATCTTCAGGAATAACATAGCCTCGATGTCTCAGAAAAGCATAGCATTTTGCGGCTGTAGCAAGATTAATACTTCCTCGAGGCGAAGCCCCAAAACTGATTAAGGGTTTTATCTTATCCAATTGATAATTCTCTGGATAACGCGTAGCAAAGATCAAATCTAAAATATAGCGTTCAATTTTTTCATCCATATAAACCTCTCGGACAGTATCTTGAGCGGTAAGTATTTGCTTGGTTGTTACAACCGGCTTTATTTTTTCATAGGATGCTTGTAGATTCTGTCGAACAATGAGTTGTTCATCGACCAAATTTGGGTAGTCGATTACCGTTTTCAACATAAAACGGTCAACTTGCGCTTCGGGTAAAGGATAGGTTCCTTCTTGCTCAACAGGGTTTTGCGTTGCCATAACCAAAAATGGTTGTTGCAATTTAAAGGTAGTGTCTCCAATGGTTACCTGCTTTTCTTGCATGGCTTCTAGCAATGCAGACTGCACTTTGGCGGGTGCACGGTTAATCTCATCTGCCAAAACAAAGTTGGCGAAAATAGGTCCTTTCTTGATGGAAAAATCATTCTCCTTGATGTTGTAAATCATGGTTCCAACAACATCGGCTGGGAGCAGGTCGGGCGTAAATTGAATTCTACTAAAACTTCCCTTTACCGCTTGACTAAGGGTGTTGATTGCCAAGGTCTTGGCAAGCCCAGGGACACCCTCTAATAGAATGTGTCCACGACCAATTAGCCCAATCAACAAACGTTCGATCATGTGTTTTTGTCCAACAATGACCTTGTTCATTTCCATGGTCAACAAGTCTACAAAGGCACTTTCCTTTTCAATTTTTTCGTTAATCGCTTTGATATCTATACCTGTCTGGGTGCTCATATTTATAGTTTTTTATCGGAAGACAAATTTGTGGATTTTTTTTGCCATAGCTTGTTAATAATTGGTTAAAAGTTGTTATTTTACAAGGGATGTACATCTTTACTTTCACATTAAATTTACTAGACTTTTTTAACTTAATTGCATGAAATGGACAGAATAATTGCAGGAACGATGACTTGGGGGGCTTGGGGAAGGAATTTCTCTACTGCCGAAATAGCCCAATTGATCGAAGAAAGTGTTGAAGTTGGGCTAACAAGCTTTGATCATGCTGACATTTATGGAGGCTACACAACCGAGCAGGCCTTTGGAAAAGGATTTGTTGAAAGCAATATTTCACGTGAGCAAGTTAGACATATTTCTAAATGCGGAATTCAGTACCCTAGCGAAAAACGACCACTGAATGTAAAACATTATGACTACAGCAAAAAACACATCATCGCTTCAGTAGAAAATTCGCTTAAAAATCTTCAGACCGATTATCTCGACCTTCTTCTTTTGCATCGCCCAAGCCCCTTAATGGATGTAAACGAAATTGCGGCTGCATTTCAATCTCTTTCAAAAGAAGGAAAGGTGAAGTCATTTGGTGTTTCTAACTTTAGTCCAAGTCAATTGCAGTTAATACAAAAAGAAGTTGTCCTCGATTGGAATCAAATTGAATGTTCCCTGTCAGAAACCACTGCAATGTTCGACGGTACGCTCGATTACCATCAAACCTATGGTATTGGGACCATGGCTTGGAGTCCGTTGGGAACTTATTTTAAAGAAGAAAGTCCTGCTGGAAAACGAGTAAAAAAACTTCTCATTAACCTCTGCCAAAAATATAGCTTAAGCGAAGATCAATTATTGTTGGTTTGGCTTCTCCAGCATCCTGCTAAAATATACCCAGTAGTGGGCACCACTAGAATTGAGCGTTTAAAAGCGGCTAAAGAAGCTACAACCGTAGAACTCGATGTTCAAGATTGGTTTTTATTACTCGAAGCACAAAAAGGAGAGAAAGTTCCTTAAACCATTAATATGAAAAACACTACTATACTCATCACTGGTGCAAGCAGTGGAATTGGAAAAGCAACCGCAGAATTATTTGCCAAAAATGGCGCCCGACTTATTTTATGTGGTCGAAGACAGGAGCGTTTGGATCAACTAAAAGATTCGCTAAATACAGAAGTGCACCTACTCAATTTTGATGTACGCGATCGAACGGCTGTTTTTGAAGCAATTGAGTCGCTTCCCTCCCAATGGAAACAAATCGACGTGCTGATCAATAACGCTGGAAACGCCCATGGTTTAGATCCTGTTCAAACTGCCGATCTCGACGATTGGGACGCAATGATTGACGGAAACGTAAAGGGAGTAATGTATGTAACCAAAGCCATACTTCCCCAAATGATTGAGCGTAAAGCAGGACAAATCATTAATCTTGGATCGATTGCTGGACTAGAAGTTTATCCAAATGGAAATGTATACTGCGCAAGTAAATTTGCTGTAGATGCCTTTACTCAAGGGCTTCGCATTGATTTAAATCCCTATGGAATTCGCGTAGGTGCCATTCACCCAGGTCTGGTCGAAACAGAATTTTCCATGGTACGCTTTAAAGGCGATGAAACCCGTTCAAAAAATGTTTATGCTACAATTACTGCCCTACAGGCCCAAGACATTGCCCATGCCATTGAATATATGGTCGCTGTCCCGCCTCATGTAACCATTGCTGATATTACCCTGCTCCCCACAGATCAAGCTAACGCAACAGTAGTTAACCGCAAACAATGATCAACAAACGACTTTTGGTCAAAGCACTTTTATCCCACAACGATGAAAACAGCTTTTATGATAAAAAGTTAAAGCTCAACCTATCGACCAAAGAGGGAAAAGCCAAGTTTTTAAAACATGTTTGTGCACTCTCCAATTCCAACCCAAACAACAATTCCTATATCGTGATCGGCGTTGAGGATAAAGCAAATGCCATTGTTGGTGTCGATTTTTTTGATGATAGTAAGATCCAAAATCTCATCAATGCCTATATGGAAAACCCGCCTTTGGTCTTGTATGAAAATATTCCGTTTCCACATCTCCCTCCCGGAAAAGTTGTGGGCTTGGTCACCATTCGTCCAATTCAGCACATTACATCATTACGAAAAAATATTTGGAAATATTATGGGGGTACAGTCTTCTATAGAGAAGGCAGCATTTCAAGCCCCAAAAATTTCGAAGGCAAGTTGATCAATTCAAATGCCAAAAAAGTAGAGAGCATTGAAAAGCATGCGCAAAACAACATTAGTCTAACCCTTGACGGGGTGATCGATTTTATTCAAAGTCACCACGATGATTTAACCACAAACTACAAAGTATTTAAAGAAACCTTTGTCCTGTGCTGGTCAGGTATCCCTAAAAAAATAGAGCATAAAACCTATTACTCAAGAGTTGACATTGAACTCATCAACGAACAAGTGAAATTGTTTTATTCCAATTTGGATGAAGTTGAAATTGCTTATACAGAAGATGCTTTTACACTGACCGAATATGTTCGCTTAGGCTTAAACACCGAGTACAAGTATTACCCTTTGGAAGAAGTGAAAATTTCATTCAACGAAAACGGTAGTTACGCCATTGATACAAAATTACTTTTCGAACCTCCTCAACTGGACAAACCCACCCTACTTCATTTATTTAATGCCAATAATAGTTTACTGGAAAAATTAAAAAAGAAAAGCTCCTTTTCCCTTAAAGAAGAGAGTGACTTGTTTAATCTTTGTTCGCTCTATATGTTGTGCGCTTTGAATCATATTCCCAATGCCTTGAACTATTTGGAAGAGGCGAAAGCTTACCTAAAAGAACGAGAAGAAATGTTATATCAAACCTACAAAGATTGTCAACGCATTCTCCGCAAGTTGAAATACAATTGATTTTTTTTTACATTTACTTTATAAACGAATTAGTGGATCACAAGACGGGGGCAAAACGAACAACTCGGGATATTTTGGTTGTCAGCGGATATTTAAATCAACACCATATCACTGTATTGATCAATCATTGGCCTTCGCGAAGAGGGGGGAAAATGCGATCTGCTCCGCAACGATTCAAAGCTGCGCAGTTGCACAGAAGAATTACAGATTCAGTTGCCCGCAAACATCCGCAGAGTAAAATCATAAGTATGGGAGACTACAATGATGACCCCAAAGACAAAAGTATTCAGTGGATTATGAAAAAAAAAGAAGAAAAAATATTGCATAACCCAATGCTTGCTCTGGCAAAAAAAGGAATTGGAAGCTTGGCCTATAATGACCGCTGGCATCTTTTTGATCAAATGATTTTCTCCCTTAACTGGTATAGTGATCCATCGCTATTTTTACTCAAAACTGCCGTCTATAGCCCGGCTAAATTGCGAACATTAAGAGGTCGTTATCAGGGTTATCCCTTCCGAACGCAGACAAAAGGAAATACATTGGAAGGGTATTCAGACCATTTTCCTGTCTACACTATTCTTGGAGAAAGAAAGGACTAGTTTAGAACGCGAATTACAAAGGCGTCTGGGCTTTCTTGGCTAGCACCTGAGAATTCTTGATTAACTTCAATAGCCTTAAGACGTAGGTAATCGGTATGAAGAATACTATGATACAAAACATCAATATCCAATTGTCCTGAGGTGTTGATCAATTCTGTACCTGCAGTGTTGAAAAGATATACTGGTGGATCATTTGCATCCATAAAACCGCGGTAATCTAGCGCATCTAATTCGGCTTGCGTGGGTTCACTTCCACCATAAAACTGTAAGAAAAGTGTTTGAAGAATGGAACTTAGTTGACGTACTGCATCCAAGGAAAAACCTTCAAAAACATTCTCCCATTCATAAAGGTCATAGGTGCTTTGCGCTGCCAAAGCAACCACTCCCTGAACTTGTCCATTGGTCGCTTCTCTAAAACCATTCCATTGAGCTATTCCAGCACCTGCAGAGACACCAGCCAATACTATCTTATTCCCAGGAATGTTTAAGGTTGATAATTGCGACTGTATATAATTGATGACATCAGACCCGTCTTCTAAGGCAGAGATAACTCCTTGGTTTCCAGAAGTAATTAGAAGCGTATAATTAGCACTAACAATGGCAATGTTTTGGGCCAAAATATTCTTCATGGTTTGAGCTAAAATAGCCTCATAAGCATCTTCTTTACTCCCCGCTGTAAAACCACCTCCATGGAAAAAAAGAACGACTCCTTTTGGGTCTGTGCTCTGCGGTAAAATGATATCCAACTGATTCCTAGAACCAGAACCGTAGACTACATCTGCATAAAAAAGTTCATCTCCTCCAAAAGGGGAGGTGGAAGCTTCAACCCCTAGGGCAGTTTCCAAAACTAACTTTCGATCTACTGTTGACTCGTCTTTAGAACAAGAAACAATTAGAAGAGTGAATAAAAGGTAGCGTATATTTTTCATGAAGTAGGGTTTGATTAAAGGTAAGTAATTTGGGTTATTCCTCCAATCCCTCTGGATAGAGAAAATGATTGTAAGGAAAACGTGTTATATGGATATCGCGAATAGTAGCATATACGCGTTCTCTAAAATGATCAAGATTGGATTTATTGAGGGCGGAAATAAACAAGGCGTTACCGTTCATTTTCGCCATCCAAGTTGCCTCCCATTCATCAAGGGAAAAGTGCTTTGACGTTCGCTCTGTGACCAAATCGTCTTCATCAATACTTTCCGCCTTGTAGGCGTCAATTTTATTAAAAACCATGATGGTGGGCTTATCTAAACTTTTTATCTCAGATAAAATTAAATTGACAGAAGCAATTTGATCTTCAAAGGTTGGGTGAGCTATATCGACCACATGCAATAATAAATCTGCTTCAATGACCTCATCCAACGTGCTCTTAAAGGACTCCACCAATTGAGTAGGCAATTTTCGTATAAAACCAACCGTATCACTCAATAAAAAGGGGAGATTCCCAATCACCACTTTTCGTACAGTGGTGTCAAGTGTGGCAAAAAGTTTGTTTTCTGCAAAGACTTCACTCTTGGCTAATACATTCATCAGGGTAGATTTTCCAACATTGGTATAACCCACCAATGCAACACGGACCAGAGCTCCTCGATTCCCTCGTTGGGTTCCCATTTGTTTATCAATAAACGTTAACTTTTTCTTGAGTAAGGTTATTTTATCACGTACAATTCGACGATCGGTTTCAATTTCTGTTTCACCGGGACCACGCATACCAATTCCCCCTTTTTGACGCTCTAAGTGAGTCCACAATCCTTTTAGACGTGGAAGCAAATATTGATACTGGGCCAACTCAACCTGGGTTCGAGCATAGCTTGTTTGGGCGCGTTGGGCAAAAATATCTAAAATTAAACCTGTACGATCCAACACTTTACAGCGCAATACTTTTTCAATATTATTTTGTTGTGCAGGGGTCAATTCATCATCAAAGACAACGGTCGAAACATCGTTGGCATGAACGAATTCTTCTACTTCAGTTAATTTTCCACTTCCAATAAATGTCTTTGGGTTGGGTAAACTAATTTTTTGTGTAAAACGTTTGATTACTTCTCCACCGGCGGTATGAGCTAAAAATTCCAATTCATCCAAATATTCTTTGGATTGATCTTCGTTTTGCTGGGAATTAATGATTCCAACAATGACCGTATTCTCAACCGTTAAGGCTTTTTTCTCGAGCATGAATTATGCGGGTTTCCACGTATTAAGTTTAAGTTGTTCTCCATCAAAAACACCATAGGTATAGTGGCTAATCCAATCGCCTAAATTGATGTAGCGAGCGTTTGGTTCAATAGAAATATCTAAGGGAATATGGCGATGCCCAAAAATATAGTAATCGCGTTTTTTTTCTTTTTGTTTACGGTTTGCGTAGAGCACCAGCCATTCATTTTCTTCTCCGAGAAAAACAGCGTCTTCTTCTCCAGAAATTAGTTTGTTTTTTACCGAAAGGTAATGACCTAAACGCATTCCTATATCAGGGTGCAACCAGCGAAAACACCATTGAAAAAAACGACTGCTAAACACTTTCTTCATGCGTTTATAACCTTTGTCGTTTGGACCTAGTCCATCGCCATGTCCAATAAAAAAAGTTTTCTTGTTGTAGCTGAATTCCTTGGGTTGATAATGAACTTCAATCCCAATTTCTTTTTCGAGATAATCCAGCATCCACATATCGTGGTTTCCAACAAAAAAGTGAATAGGTATACCGGTATCAGTCAATTCGGCCAGCTTTCCCAACACTCGAACAAAGCCCTTGGGAACAACTGTTTTATATTCAAACCAAAAATCAAAAAGATCTCCCAACAAAAAGATTACAGCTGCATCTTCTTTTATTTCATCTAACCATTGAACAAAAAGTCGTTCACGAGGAGCACTTTTCGCTTGGGTGGGTGCACCTAAATGATTGTCTGAAGCGAAGTAAATCTTCTTTCCTTTTGGCAGTTGCATACATTTTATTCTAAAACAAAGATAGTACCTTTCTAACCAATGGCTTGCTCAAGATCTTCTATCAAATCGTTAACGTCTTCTATTCCTACACTCAACCGAATTAATGCATCAACAACACCACTTTTTTCTCGTTCTGCTTTTGGAATAGAAGCATGGGTCATGGAAGCAGGATGGCCGGCCAAACTTTCCACACCACCGAGGGATTCGGCAAGGGTAAACATCTTCAGGTTTTCAATAATTTGAATGGCTGCTTCGTGATCGGCTCCAACAGGAATAAAAGAAAGCATCCCTCCAAAATCGTTCATTTGTTTTTTAGCTACCTCATGGTTAGGGTGGGAAGAAAAACCAGGCCAATATACTTTTTCAATTTTGGGATGTGCTGCCAAATATTCAGCCACTGCTCGCCCATTTTCGCAGTGGCGCTGCATACGAACATGAAGGGTTTTTATTCCTCTCAAGGTCAAAAAACTATCCATAGGCCCTGGGACTGCTCCACTAGCATTTTGGATAAACGCAAGACGCTCATGGAGGTCATCATCATTGATAACCAAGGAACCCAAGACAACATCAGAATGTCCTGCGAGATACTTGGTGGCAGAATGCATGACGATGTCTGCGCCAAAATTTAGTGGTTGTTGCAAATAGGGGGAGGCAAAGGTATTGTCGACTGCCAACAATAGTTTTCGCTTTTTCGCAATTTGTGCTATGGCTTCAATATCGACCACATTCATCATGGGGTTAGTCGGTGTTTCAACCCAAATAAGTTTGGTGTTCTCATTGATTGCCGCTTCTACCTTAGCTACATCATTCATCCCAACAAAATGGAATTTTAGTCCAAAACCCTCAAATATCTTGGTGAAAAGTCGATAAGAGCCCCCATACAAATCATTGGTAGAGATAACCTCATCTCCTGGTTGGAGTAATTTCATGACTGCATCCATGGCCGCAAGTCCAGAGGCAAAAGCCAAACCATGCTTTCCGTTTTCTATACTTGCCAAAGATTTTTCCAAGGCTTGGCGTGTTGGATTGTGGGTTCGACTGTATTCAAAGCCTTTATGACCACCAGGGGTCGTCTGTGCATAGGTAGAGGTCTGATAAATGGGGGGCATCACAGCACCATAGGCTGGGTCTGGGGATTGTCCTCCGTGAATGGTTGCGCTGTTGAAACGTAATTTCTTCTCCATAATTCATTTGAGCTATAAAAACAAAGGTAAGAGATTCCCCCGATTTCTCTTTGCTTTGCTGAAATTTGATTTACTTTGTGAGAAAGGATAACTTGATGCACACATTCTACTATTTAAGTAGTTGCGATACCTGCAAACGAATCATGAAAACATTGGATCTCCCGTCTTCTATTCACTTGGTTGACATTAAAAAAACACCATTGACTGAAGAAGACATTTCCTTACTTTATTCCCATACAGCATCCTATGAAGCTTTGCTAAATAAACGAGCGCAAAAACTTAAAGAAATAGAAAAAAACAGTCTAACTGAAGAAAAAATCAAAGGGTTGCTTTTAGAGCATTATACTTTTTTAAAACGCCCTGTATTGCTATACAACAACACGCTTTTTATTGGAAATGCTGCAGCAACAGTTGAAGCAGCTAAAGTTGCCTTGAATGGATAAGCGGTTTTTAGCCCTCCTCGCCGCCTTTGGCGCTACCTCCATTTATGGCTTAAATCACACCATCGCAAAAGTCATTATGCCCTACTATATAGGTGCAAATGGCTTGGTTTTATTAAGAGTTCTTGGGGCTACTTTCCTGTTTTGGGGTATTGGTTATTTCTTCCCAAAGGAGAAAGTCGATCGATCCGATTGGGGGAGAATTTTTATTGCCGCTGCTTTTGGCATGTGTTTCAATATGCAACTTTTCATCAAAGGTTTGAGCCTTTCTACACCCATCAACAGTTCCGTTATTGTTACCCTAACCCCCGTAATTGTTTTAATTCTTTCTGTTATTTTTCTAAAAGAATTAATTACACCTAAAAAGATAATTGGTATTGCATTGGGCTTTGCAGGGGCTATTACCTTAATTCTTTACGGAAATTCTTTTACATTCAATGCGCCAAATATTCCATTGGGAAATGCATTAATGGTTGGGAATGCATTTTGCTTTGGTGTCTACCTTGTTATGGTAAAACCTTTAGCGCTTAAATACAATACCATAACACTTATGAAATGGATGTTTCCACTCGGCGTCTTGATGAATCTACCCATTTCTATCTCAGAATTTTCGGAAGTAGATTGGATGGGTCTTCCCTGGGAAGCAGTTTGGCGGATGGGTTTTGTGGTGCTTTTTACCACTTTTTTTGCTTACCTACTCAATATGTTTGCTCTTAAAGAAGTACCGCCAACAACCATCGGTGTTTTTACCTACCTTCAGCCATTGATTGCAATCATTTACGCTTCTATTACAGGAAATGATCAAATGGACGGAATAAAAACTCTGGCTGCTATATTGGTATTTGGTGGCGTGTATTTGGTCACACGTAAACCAAAAAAAGTTATGTCAAAAGAAAAAAAGCATCAGTTTCAATAACAACCACAGATTAGGTTATATGGAATTATAGCTCTTCTCCCAAATACATTTCCCATCTCCTTGTGCTTTTATAATTTAATGTTATTTTTAGATAAATTAATTTAAATGAGAAAGATCGCCCTTTTAATCTGTGTTTCCCTTGCAATAGCTT
>CAJQKN010000050.1 GCA_905478905.1 uncultured Flavobacteriaceae bacterium
AATTGCACCAACAGGGTATGACCGTCTTGATGGCCACCCACGATTACAATATGATTGTCAAATTCCCAGGGAAAATTTTACGCTGTGACCAAGGGGCGGTCTATGAAGTGGTGCAGAAAAAAGAGGGCTGAATTTTCTGCTTAACAATGTGCATTTTACAATTGATCCAAAGGACTGAGAATATTACTTTTGGAAATTTTGGCTACAATGTAAATTAAAAATTACTGCACACAACAAGGTGTATAGCCAATAGGGCATTTGGAGATAAATTGAAAGTCTTGTTCTTTGAGCAGGCAACGCCAAAACAAAGTTTTGACGTTTATTGAAATAAAAAATTAAAAGTAAAAACGTTTGTTTTGGCTTATTGGTAAACCGAAAGTGAATTGCTTCGAATCTGCCCTACTGTCCATACACAAAACCGTTGGATTACATTCAGCCTTTGGCTGACCAAAGTTGCTACACACGCCTTGGGCGTGTTCCCGCCCCTGTTTATTTACAAGAACTTACCCAATCTTAGCTGCCTGTCGTTTGCGCTCATTTTCGTCTAAAAAGACTTTACGCAATCGTAGGCTTTTTGGGGTAACCTCAACATATTCATCTCCTTGAATGTATTCCAAGGCTTCTTCCAAAGAAAACTTGATGGGTGGTGCCAAACGCACTTTGTCATCTGTACCAGACGAACGGACATTCGATAACTTTTTGGTTTTGGTTACATTAACCACCATATCGTCAGCTCTTGAATTTTCACCAATTACTTGACCAGTATAAATTTCTTCGTTGGGTGAAACAAAGAATTTACCCCGCTCTTGTAGCTTGTCTAGGGAATAAGGAATGGCATTTCCTTTCTCCATGGAAATAAGCGATCCGTTGTTACGACCAGGAATCTCTCCACGGTAGGGCTGAAATTCTTTAAAGCGGTGGTTCATGATGGCTTCTCCTGCGGTGGCAGTCAGTAATTGATTTCGCAAACCAATGATTCCCCGCGAGGGCATCAAAAATTCACAAACCATGCGTTCACCTTTTGGGGTCATACTGAGCATTTCACCTTTTCGAAGGGTCACCATCTCGATGGCTTTCCCAGAAACATTCTCGGGTAAGTCAATGGTCAACTCTTCAATAGGTTCATGCTTTACTCCATCAATTTCTTTAATGATTACCTGGGGTTGACCAATTTGTAACTCATAGCCTTCTCTTCGCATGGTTTCAATCAAAACCGACAAGTGCAGTACACCACGTCCAAAAACAATGAATTTATCGGCTGAATTGGTATCTTCTAGGCGCATGGCCAAGTTGCGCTCCAATTCTTTTTCTAAACGGTCTTTGATATGTCTTGAAGTAACAAATTTTCCATCCTTTCCAAAGAAGGGTGAGTCGTTGATGGTAAACATCATACTCATGGTTGGTTCGTCTATCGCGATTGTTGGCAATGCTTCTGGTTCTAGAATATCGGCTACAGTGTCGCCAATCTCAAAATTCTCTAGGCCTATGATGGCGCAGATATCTCCAGCTTTTACTTCTTGGACCTCTTTTCTTCCCAAGCCATCGAATAAGTTTAATTCTTTGATCCTTGATTTGGTTATGGTTCCTTCTCTATTCACCAAACTAACGGGCATATTTGCTTTTAGGGTTCCACGCTGCAAACGTCCAATGGCAATTCGACCAGTATAGGCAGAAAAGTCAAGAGAGGTGATGAGCATTTGGGGGGTCCCCTCCTCTACTTTTGGACTAGGAACATGTTCCAAGACCATGTCTAAAAGAGCTTCAACATTTTCGGTTGGTACTTTCCAGTCTTCGCTCATCCAGTTGTTTTTGGCCGAACCATAAACAGTAGGAAAATCGAGCTGCCACTCTTCGGCACCTAATTCGAACATTAAATCGAAGACAGATTCATGTACTTCTTCTGGAGTACAGTTTTCTTTATCCACTTTATTGACAACGACAATGGGCTTTAATTTTAGGTCAATGGCTTTTTGCAGGACAAAACGAGTTTGTGGCATTGGACCTTCAAAGGCGTCAACCAACAATAAAACGCCATCGGCCATATTCAAGACACGCTCTACTTCACCACCAAAATCGGCGTGACCGGGGGTGTCAATGATATTAATTTTGGTGTCTTTATAGATCACCGAAATGTTTTTGGAAAGAATGGTAATTCCGCGCTCGCGCTCCAAATCATTATTATCAAGGATTAGGTCACCTTTATTTTCGTTGGTACGGAATAATTCGCAATGGTGCATAATCTTGTCTACCAAGGTTGTTTTACCGTGGTCAACGTGGGCGATAATGGCAATATTTTTTATAGCGTTCATGCAGAGTTTTTTACAGGCGCAAAGATAGCGGTATATTATTGACTTATCCCTGAAATGACGCTTTTTATTCAAGGGTGAAATTTCATCAAAAAAAAAGGTGTTTTTTTTAAAAAAATAGTTGTTCAATTGTCAACTGTTTTGATGTCTTTTTGAGGGGCCAAAATCAAAAAATAGTAGTTATTGTAGGAGCTCATGCTGAAAAACATCGTCCAATGATTACTGGGTTCTGTTAAAAGAGTTTCATTAAAGCAATTTATGGCTGAATCAGCATTGGGCTAAAAAAATTCAATACTGCATTTGAAAAATCACTTTTTGCCCTCACAGTAAAAGAACATGCCTATCATTGACGGCTTTCAAGGAAAATAACTAATTTTGCATTCTATACCAACTACGTTCAATAATATAATGGGGTCGACTGGTTTTGACAGCGAGATCAATCGAACAGTTAGCATGTCGAGCAATGAATTACAGCTCGTTAAACTTGTATTCAACCTTTAATAGGCGAGAATAACTACGCTCTAGCTGCATAAGTAACTGAATTATAGTAAGTTACCGCCAAGTCTCAACTAGGTTGAGAAGCCGGATGTCTCTTGAAAGCCCTTGTTGACGGCGTTCAAAATAGAGGCACCATAAATGTCAACATCGAAATTTGAAGGTGCCGGTCAAATTTTTCAATAAAGGTACTAAGGTATAAGTGGGCCGTTTTTAGTCAGCTTACATTCGAAAACCAATTAAAAACTAAACATGTAGAAGGCTCTTCTATTGCTTGTTTGGACGAGGGTTCGATTCCCTCCGACTCCACTATTTAACCTCAAAAGCGCAATGTTTTTGGGGTTTTTTTTTAGGGTGTCGTCAAAGTGGTAGGAAGTCAATCCCAAAAACAGTCTAGATCTCAGATTAACTTGCAAAACACCACCAAATATTTCGCTGCTTAGGACATAAAATGATCACTAATGTGTTCTTCTTTAACTGTTTAAACGCAAGTGGATTTAACATAGATTCGTTTATCCATGACGAATTTTTAGTTCAATAGTTAAATATTCAAATTTTTCATCTTACATTGTATTAGACTAAAACTGATTGAATTATGAAAAATACATTATTTACTTTGCTTTTGTTTTTTGTCATCCATGCCTATGGGCAAGACAAAACAAGACTATCTTTAGAACATTATAAAAATTATGAATGGACCGCAAATCCCAGGCTATCTCCAGATGGAGAACAAATTCTTTATTCTCGAACTTGGATAAATTTCACCGATGACAAACGAGAAACAGATTTGTGGATAATGAATAGCGAGGGCACTAGCAATCGTTTTTTCTTAAACGGATCTAATGGTAAATGGTCTCCCGATGGATCAAAAATTGCATTTACCAAAGAAGGCGAACCCAATGGCACACAAATCTTCGTTAAACACATGGGTATTGAGGGTGAACCAACCCAAATTACTAAATTAGAAAAGTCTCCTTCTAGCATGGAATGGTCTCCAGATGGGAAGTATATGGCCTTCATCATGCATGTGGACTCGGAACCTGCTTTGAAGCCACAAGGGGTTCCCTCCCAACCAAAAGGAGCGAGTTGGACAAAAGCGCCAAGGGTCATTGATCAGGTAGATTACAGCCAAGATCGAGTGGGTTTTCTTGAGCGAGGCTATCGTCAACTTTTTATTGTCCCCGCCGAAGGAGGTACCGCACGACAAATTACATTTGGAGAATATGACGATGTGTCTGCCGGTATTGCATGGTCTCAAGACAGTAAATCAATCGTATACAGTAGCTATCAAAAGCCAGATGCAGCCTATGCACGAGGTCAGTCCAACTTATATTCAGTAAATATTAACACACTAGAAACCAAAGAGCTTAGCTCGCGTGAAGGCGCCGAATCATCGCCACGGGTGTCTCCCGATGGATCAAAAATTGCATTTGTAGGATCAACTTGGTCAAAAAACTTCTACAATGATCGCAAAATGTATATCATGGATTCTGATGGATCTAATTTAAAATGTGTGACCACAAGTTTGGATCAAACACCAGGAGGGCCAATTTGGTCCAGTAATGGTCAAGGAGTTTACTTCAATGTAAGAGAATATGGTCAAAGCAATGTGTATTATGCTGATCTTGGTGGAAAAGTAAAGAAGGTCACTGATGGAAATCATATGCTTGGCATGACCGATTTGGTTGGAAAAAAGGCGGTGGCTACTTGGACAAATCCTTCTAATCCAAGTGATATTGTAAGTTTTTCAATAGATAAATCAAGTAAGATCAAACGTCTTACAGAAGTGAATAATGATCTATTTTACAATGTAGAATTTGGACAAGTTGAAGAGATCACCTATGCGTCGAAAGACGGAATGAAGGTGCAAGGGTGGATTGTAAAACCCCCTCAATTTGATCCAAATAAAAAATACCCATTGGTCCTGAGAATTCATGGTGGACCCCATAGTATGTATCATGTTGGATTCAATTATAATTTCCAATTGCATGCGGCTCAGGATCAAGTGGTCTTATACACAAACCCTAGGGGATCTACCGGTTATGGATATGAATTCGCAAATGCAATCCAAAATGCCTATCCGGGGAATGACTATGACGATCTTATGGCTGGTGTGGATGAAGTTATTGCTAAAGGATATATTGATGAAAATAAAATGTATGTCTACGGTGGTAGTGGAGGAGGCGTTTTAACGAGTTGGATCGTTGGAAAAACAGATCGATTTGCTGCTGCTTCTGTTAACTATCCTGTAACAAATTGGTTTTCTTTTGTTGGAACTACCGATGGTGCTGGTTGGTACAATAATTTTGAAAAATACCCTTGGGAAGATCCCACTGAACACATAAAGAGATCACCATTAATGCTTGTTGGAAATGTAAAAACCCCAACAATGCTGATGTGTGGTGAAAATGATCTTCGCACACCCATCTCACAAACGGAGGAATATTATCAGGCTTTAAAAATGAATAAAGTGCCTACCGTAATGATTCGCTTCAATAAAGAATACCATGGAACAAGTAGCAAACCCTCTAATTTTGTAAGAACACACGGCTACATTAATGCTTGGTTCGATAGACATTCTACAAGGGAATAATTTAATTCACAAAAGATCTTTTTATCTAAAACAATGCATTTCACCTATTTGTTTTAGTTACAGAAAATCAATAAATTAGAAGAAAATATAACTATAAATTTAAAATTATGAAAAGTTTAATTAGCATAATGGCTTCATTAGCCATTGTTTTAACATCATGTACTTCCCCTACTTCAGAGTCGAATGAATTTGAAGAACTAGCAAAGAGCTGGATAATGTCCTCCTATGAGAGTAAAGAGGCGGCATATAATATGGTTTCCGAAAACATGAGTGATGTCGGCAAAAATATTGGTTCCCGATATATTGGATTTGGGTTTAATTACAATGCTGATGCGGTTGAAACTGACGGTATGGTGGTATCAAATATCATTGAAAATGGACCAGCATCATCTGTCTTGAAACTTGGTGACAAGTTTATCTCTGTAAATGGAATAGAGGTCAACAAAGAAACAATTGACAATGGTCAATTATCTTTTAGAGGTAAACCAGGTGAAGCAGTAGAGGCTGTCATAATGAGAAATGATGAATCAATGTCAATTTCTGTGGAAAGAGGAATTGTGGAACCCACCTATTCAAAAGAGCAAATTCTGGAAAACATTTCTGAAGCTGATGCAGCCGAATGGGGAAAAAATAATTTGGGATACGAAATACGTGAAATTGTCGCAGATAACGCTAAAAGAATCGTTTACGTTAAAAGCTGGGATAAGTACTTGGATGAATTTTCCGGTCTTGAAGCTGAGTCAATTACATTAACTCGTTTTGAATTTGATCAAATGGGTAAAGTATTGAGTGTGGGTAATATGACGGAAAATGAATTATTACTCCGACAAACAGGATGGTCCATAACCAGATAAATGGTTTTTTTAGTTAAGGGGATAACTCGATTTACACAGTAGTAAACACTTAATTGTTTAAAATAAAAAGAGGAATCGCTTTGTTGCTAACTCTCTTATGCTGTGATCATTTTCCAATCAAGTTTCAGAGAAACTGTTGATTTAAGTATTCCCATAACTCTTTGAGCCTCCTACTCCAAAATTCAACCTCTAAATGATGATAAAAGTTGTTTAGAGGTTTCTTTTATTTCTTTCGATAAGGTTTAATTTTTCAATTCTGCACATTTTCTTAAGTGCGTATTCTCTTTTAGAAGCCTGGGATCGATTGGTTTGGAGTTCTGAATAAACCAATTGTACAGGTCTTCTGCTTCTTGTGTACTTTGCCCCTCTATTCGAATCGTTATGCTCTACTACTCTTCTTTCTAGATTTGTTGTGATCCCAGTATACAGTGTTCCATCGGAACAGCAAAGGATGTAAATCCACCAATCCATTTGTTTTTTAGTCATAAAGAGAGTCTTAATTATTTGTGAAAGTAGCTTTTATCAAGGGTTTATTTAAAGCTTAATTTCGCTAGTTTCCCTTTCCCAGCAGCATAAGCAATTGAGTCATTTAAAAAACGAAGGGTGTAAAAATCTTCATCACTAAGATGATCCCATGTTAGTCCGCCATCCCAGGAATAGTCCACCCCTTTAAAACCTACTGCTACTAAATTCTGTGCCTTAGCATTTGGAACATATTGTACACAACTTCTGTAACCAGGATTTTGATGATCAGCGACTATCTGCCATGTTTTTCCACCATCCCTAGTTCTCATTTTGTTTAAATGATTTATTTCTGGTTGAGTATAGTCCCCCCCTATGGCGTATCCGTTCATTTTATCGTAAAAATCAATACTAAATATCCCTTTGGTTGGCTCTCCTTGCAGCATGGGGGTTTCGGTTACCCTCCAACTAATCCCTTTGTCGCTCGAAAAATAAACCCTGCTATTTAATCCTCCACTCGCTATCCAAGTATATTCTCCTTCAATAGAAATATTAGAATCGCTTGCTGCAAAAAACCCTTCCCCATCAATAATATTTGTAAAAACAGAGCAATCGATTTTAGTCCAAGTATCTCCACCATCTCTCGTAATTATGATGCTTATGCAATTGTCTGTATAATCGCCAACGGCAATTCCTTCCTCATCATTCCAAAATTCCATGGAATCGTAGAACACCTTTGGATGTGATTCTTTGTAAACAACGCGGCCATTTTTAAATAATAATGCAGGATCTGAAATTGAAATAGCAAAAACATTTTTTTTGCTTAGCGCTAAAGCCCTGAAGTTTGGACGAATGGAATCTTCAAGATTGCTGTACTGAACTTGTTTTATTTGCGCTGGGGCATTTGTATCAAATGAATAGATAGATCCCAGCGAACTGGCTGCATAAACGGTATTGTTTTCAATCTCTAGAGCCCTAATGTTTAAGGTTGAGTCCAGTAAAACAGGGCTAATTTCAAGACGAGTAAAGTGGTTGGTTTTGGATAAATTAGCCTCTTCACAGCAAATAAACAACAAGCCAGTAAAGGCCATGAAGATAAAAAGTGTTGATTTACAAAACATTTTTTTAAGGTTTTTTATGATTAAAGCACTCAACAAGTTATTCTAAAAGTACGGTTTATTCTATTCTCTTAATTTCCCTTCAGAAATCGTCCTCTTGGCGCATCACTCTCCTGCAGCACTGCTTCAGAATGCAAGAACTTTGCTGCCGCTGCTGATTCTTTGACTTTTGTAGCAGTACGCTCTATCATTTCTAACTCGAAGGCTGTTAATACAGCAGTTCTAATTCCTTCTTTTCGCCATTCATTCTTGGAACTACATCCCCTAGCGATTTCTCTTGCGAGAGCCAGGGCATCGAGTATTGCCTGATTAGCTCCCTGACCTTTGAATGGACTCATTGGATGCGCAGAATCGCCAATAAGGGTAATTTGTTTTCTGTTTTCCAATAATTTTGGTTGAAGTAATGGACGATCATAAACGGGATATCCCGACACTAGGGTTTCGCAGGTGGCGGCAAGAATTTGCGGAATCGGATCATGCCATTGGGCTCGACGAAGCGTTTCTTTTTTTAATGCCCTAGCTCCCTTTTGACTTAAATCCTTAGCTTCTTTTTCGGCTATAGGAAAACTGAACTGCCACATAATTGTATCTGAATCATAAGGCATCATATACATTCGCTCTTTTCCGTTGGCTGTTTGGAAGACAGTCGCCGAATCGAGTAAGGGATGTGCTAGCCCATCGAGGGATTTTAACGGACATATCCCTAAAATAACAATACATCCTAGATAATTCAATGGAGTAATTTCTTCCCCTATGATTAGGTTTCGAACATTACTGCGAATACCATCGGCACCAACCATTAGGTCAGCCTTGGTGGTTACGCATTTTCCCTCAACATCGAATACAAGTTCAATGCGTTTGTCTTTGCTTTCTTTAAAGTCGACCAACTCGTGTCCCCATTGAACTTTATTCTTTCCACCGAGTTGCTCCAAAAGAGCTGAACGCAACTTTTGACGTGCAATATGGATATTGCTTTTTTTAAGAGAATTTGATGCATTTGCTTCCAACCACTTTCGCATTCCCCATTCTCCAATTACTTTTCCCTCTGGCGTGTGCACAACATGTTTGGTTGAGACAACACCTTCTGCTAGAGAGGAGATCCCTAAGCCTTTCATGGAAGCACTGGCCTGTTGTAAGGTAAGCCCGTAGCCTTGAGAACGAGCTTCAAAGCTCCTATCGCGTTCATAGAGTGTAAACGGAATCTCACGATGCAAACAGGCAACAGCCAATGCAATTCCGCCTATTCCACCGCCAATTATTGCGATATGTGGATGGTTTTCCTCGTCTGGTAAAGGATTTTTCGTTACTGCTACCAAACCAGATCCCTTACATTGAGAACACACCTCTTGGGGTGCGGGAGGTCGAATAGGTGCTTTAGCCTGCCCAAGTGATTCCTGAAACTGTTTTAATTCCCGCCGATATTGAAGGCGAACACGCTTGCGCAGTCGCCGCCTTTTTTTTCCAAGTCCTCTACAATTTGTACAACTCGCCCAACAGGTGTTTTTGTCCCCCAACGTTTTTATTTAGACTTTAATGTGTTGCTTGAAGCCTTTTAAGCAGTATTGCTTAATTCAAGCTCACCAAATATACAAAACCCCTAGCAGCAAAAACAATTATGGCATTTCCTTTACAGCAAAATATTGAGTGAAATTAGTTCGTCATGAAAAATGACAAAAGGCAGAGAGAAATTGAACAATTTTAATATATTTATCCTAATCATTTAACAAAACATATCACTATGCAGACTCGTTTATTAACTATATTATCCTTTTTATTTACTGTTAGTGTATTTGCCCAAGTAAATACCAATTATCAAACACCAAAACAATCTTTACTGGAACTAATCGATATCGATGTTGCCCCTAGCGTTGTAAGAGATAGCGAAGATAAAATAATGGTGTTTTTGTATCGCCCTGCATATAAAAACATTGAAGACCTTTCAAAAGAGGAATTACGCCTTGGTGGTCTAAGAGTAGATCCTATTCGGCATATTGGAAGCAGAATCACCTATTACAATAAGGTAGAAGTTACCAAACTAGATGAAAGTAAACAACCACAAAAAGTAAGCGGCTTACCAGATAATATAAACCTGGCTAACTTTCAATTCTCTCCAGATGAGAAAAAAATAGCCATGACCAACACTACTCAAGAGGGGGTTGAGCTTTGGGTATTGGATATTAAAACACTTTTTGCCAAAAAAATATTTAATGCAAAAGTGAATGCTACAATGGGAAATGCCATTAGGTGGATCAACAACAAAGAGCTGATTGTAAAAAGCTTACCAAACGACTTAAAAGCTTTAATCAATACTAGTGCTTCTGTACCAAATGGACCAACTATAACGGAAAACAATGGTTCCAAAGCGCAAAATAGAACCTATCAAGACCTATTGAAAAACCCAAATGATGTCTATAATTTTAAGCAATTATCACAGTCTGAATTATTGAAAATAAACATCAATGGGGAGTATTCCAATTGGTTACCAACTCGAATGTATAAGAACATCCAATTATCTCCCGATGGAGCTTATGTCCTGATTGATTTTATAAAAACGCCCTTTTCATATATTGTTCCTTACAACAGATTTCCTACAGAAACACATGTATATGATATCAATGCAAAGCTGATTAAAGTAATTAATGACTCTCCTTTACTTGAAGAACTACCCAAAGGATTTATGTCTACTACAACAGAAAAAAGAAATTTCAGATGGAGAAATGACAAACCATCTACCCTGAGCTATTTTATTGCTCTTGACCAAGGTAATCCTGCCGTTTCAGCTGATTATCGGGATGCGTTATACCAATGGGAAGCCCCCTTTACTTCTCCCCCAACCTATTTGACAAAGGTTATAAATAGAATAAGTAATGTTTATTGGGGTAATGACGAAGTCGCAATAATTACTGACCGATGGTGGAATACCCGAAACACGAAAAGTTATGTTTTCAATCCATCGAAACCAAAGGTAGAGGCTAGAATCATCAATGACAGAAACTATCAAGACGTTTACAGTGATCCTGGGCAATTCGTTGAACAGCAAAACAAATTCAACACCTCTGTATTGTTAATTGAAAACAATACAGTTTTTACGATAGGAAATGGATTTACACCAAAGGGTCAATTCCCCTTCTTAGACAAAATTGACCTAAGTTCGGGTGATTCAGAGAGAGTCTATCAATCTCCTTATCAAGATAAGTATGAAAACATATTAGATTTTGATCGCATTAAAAATGAAGTACTTGTGAGGATTGAATCCCCAAAAGAGTATCCCAATTACTACAAGAAATCCCTTGAATCAAACAAACTAGCGCAATTAACCTTTTTTGAAAATCCTTTCAAGTCTCTTCAAAACATTAAAAAAGAGATCATTAGTTACAAACGTGAAGATGGTTTAGATCTAAATGGCGTTTTATATGTTCCAAACGACAATGAAAGTCCACAAACAAAAAAACCAATGATCCTTTGGGCATATCCAAGAGAATATAAGGATAAATCGAGTGCTTCCCAAAAAACAAATAACCCCAACCGTTTTACTTATCCCTCCTGGGGTTCTCCCATATACTGGGCTACACAAGGTTATGTAGTATTGGATAGGGCAGCGTTTCCAATTGTAGGAGAGGGTGACAATAATCCGAATGATAGCTTTAGACCCCAATTGGTAGCCAATGCACTTGCGGCCATAAATGCTGTCGACGCTTTAGGATACATTGACCGAGATAGAGTGGCTGTTGGAGGGCATAGTTATGGTGCATTTATGGTGGCAAATTTACTGAGTCATTCCAACTTATTTGCCGCTGGAATAGCTAGAAGTGGTGCCTACAACAGGACCCTCACACCATTTGGTTTTCAAAGTGAAGAAAGAAGTTATTGGGAGGCGCCCGATGTGTACAATACTATGTCGCCATTTATGCATGCCGATAAAATGAAAACACCTTTATTGTTGGTACATGGTGAAGCCGACAATAACTCTGGAACCTACCCAATGCAAAGCATACGCTATTTTAATGCGCTCAAGGGACTCGGAGCAACTACACGCTTGGTCATGTTTCCAAAAGAAAGTCATGGATACAGAGCAAAGGAGACAATACTTCATTTGATCTGGGAGCAAGATCAGTGGTTAGAAAAATATGTAAAAAATAAGCCTCAAAAATTAATGAAAAAAAGCATGAAACCGCAAGGTTAAAGAATCTTAACAAATTCTCTTTTTACTAATTTTTTACCAATTATAATAATGATTGATTCAATTGGTAATTCTACTTTGTGTTATAAAACCAACTTAGGTCAAAGAGTTCTCCTAACTTTAACATCTTTATCAAAATGATTATGAAACAAACAAAACTATCTTTTGCTTTTATCCTTGCACTTTTGAGCTTTGTCGTAAGTGCTCAAAATAAAAACCTAATCGAACAAATTGTTCAAGAAGCCAATGAAAATTCTCAACTAGAAATATTGGGGCAAGAATTAATGGATGGAATTGGTCCTCGATTGGTGGGTACTCCTCAAATGAAACGTGCCCATGATTGGGCAGTGAATACCTATGCAAAATGGGGTATCCCCGCCCGCAATGAATCTTTTGGTACATGGAGGGGTTGGGAAAGAGGTATTACGCATATAGATATGGTTTCCCCGAGAATTCAAACATTAAAGGGAACGCAATTGGCCTGGAACCCTTCTACCTCTAAAAAAGGGGTAACGGCAGAAGTTGTTGTCCTTCCCATGGTCAAAGATTCTATCGCTTTTGCCAATTGGTTGCCTTCAGTAAAAGGAAAACTGGTTATGGTTTCAAAATTGGAAGCTACCGGGAGACCAGACTATAATTGGGAAGAATTTGCCACCGAAGAATCTTTTGAGAAAATGAAAACAGCGCGAAGCGAAGCCAACAAAGCATGGCGAGAAAATATGCGCAATACCGGCTATTCATCTAGAAGCATTCACCAAGCACTTGAAAAAGCTGGGGCAGTTGGAATCATTAGTTCCTACTGGTCAAAAGGTTTTGGCGTAAGTAAGATATTTAGTGCTCGAACAAAAAAAATACCCACTGTAGATCTAGAATTAGAAGACTATTCATTGGTTTATCGCTTGGCAGCAAGAGGAGAAAAACCAATGCTTAACATTGTAGCACAATCCAAAGAACTGGGGGAAGTTCCGACCTTCAACACCATTGCTGAAATTAAAGGAAGTGAAAAGCCAGAAGAATACGTTATTCTTTCCGCCCATTTTGATTCTTGGGACGGAGGAACTGGTGCTACCGATAATGGAACAGGCTCTCTTGTGATGATGGAGGCCATGCGCATCCTCAAAAAAGTGTATCCCAATCCCAAAAGAACAATCTTGGTAGGACACTGGGGAAGTGAAGAACAAGGCCTAAACGGTTCAAGAGCCTTTGTTGAAGATCATCCCGAAATTGTGGAAAATATACAAGCCGTTTTTAACCAAGACAATGGAACTGGACGTGTAGTAAACATCTCTGGTCAGGGCTTTCTTCATGCCTATGACTATATTGGTCGGTGGTTACATGAAGTTCCACAAGACATCACCAAGCATATTGAAACAAATTTCCCTGGAACTCCAAGTGGAGGTGGGTCTGACTACGCCTCCTTTGTTGCCGCTGGTGCCCCTGCATTTAGTTTAAGTTCATTGAGTTGGTCTTATTCAAATTACACTTGGCATACCAACAGAGATACCTATGATAAAATCGTTTTTGATGATGTGCGAAACAATGCTATCCTTACCGCTATTTTAGCCTATATGGCCTCTGAAGATGCTGAGACCACTTCTAGAGAAAAAAGTGTTTTACCCATAAGCAAGAGAACCGGTAAACAAATGGAATGGCCAAAGCAAAGATCACCAAGACGTAAAGGAGGCATGTAAATCAACCCGCTTATCTAATGCGAAAACTAATTCTTTTTTTTAGCCTGTTTGTCCTTTTTGGGTGTCAAAACAAGCAGGCAAAACTCAATATTCCGCCAAGCAAAAATGCAGTAAGCTACCTCGCCTTGGGCGATAGTTATACCATTGGTGAACAGGTGGAACAAGAGCAACGTTGGCCAGTACAATTGGCAGCTGCCCTCAACGAAAAGGGTATCCCAATGGAAGATCCACTCATCATTGCCAAAACGGGTTGGACAACAGACGAACTCATGAATGCAATTATTGCAGCTGACCTAAAAAAGACTTTTGATTATGTTTCGCTTTTAATTGGGGTAAATAACCAATACCGTGGAAGAAGTGTTGAGAATTTTGAAGAAGAATTTATTAAATTATTGGATAAAGCAATTGAATTTAGTGGAAACCAAGCTGAAAATGTTTTTGTTCTATCGATTCCCGATTGGGGGGTAACTCCTTTTGCATCGACTAGAAATAGAGCGCAAATTGGGGCCGAAATTGACGCTTACAATGCCGTAATCGAAAAGCAATGTAGGCAACGAGACATCGCTTTTTTCAATATTACACCCATTTCACGACTGGCTGTAAATACTCCTGAACTACTGGCCACCGATGGTTTGCATCCAAGTGGGCTGATGTATTCGCGCTGGGTAACAACTGTACTTCCCTTCTTCAACACACCTTCTAATGAATAAGCAAGCCCTTGCTCAAGAGAAAGACCAGCAAGATCCTTTAGCTAAATTTAGGTCATATTTTACGCAAAACGAGAATGAAATTTATTTGGACGGGAACTCCTTGGGGAAACTTCCGATACAAACAAAGGGAGTAATAGATAATCTCATTGAAGAACAATGGGGCAAAAAACTTATTCGAAGCTGGAATGACCACTGGTTAGCCCTTCCTAAGCGCATTGCAGAAAAGCTAGCGTTACTACTCAATGCATTACCTACAGAAATTGTAGTAGGCGAGTCAACCTCTGTGAATTTATACAAACTCATTCACGCCCTGGTACAATCGAAACAATTCCCAAACCAACTAATTACCGATTCCCTCAACTTCCCTACCGATAATTATATTTTGGAAGGAATAAGCCATCAGTTAAATTTACCTCAGCCCATTTGTGTTGGTTATTCTACTGATCTTAAAGCCGATCTCGATCGTTTAAGAGAAACCATCCAAAAAACGCCGGGCATTCTTTGCCTTAGCCTGGTTAGTTATAAAAGTGCCTATTGCTATCCCATGAAAGAACTCAATGCTTTTGCTGCAAAGCACAAAAGTATTATTGTTTGGGATTTAAGTCATGCAGTGGGTGCAGTACACATTGATTTTAAACAAAGTAATACTTTAGCAGCGATTGGTTGTACCTATAAATACCTCAACGGTGGACCCGGTGCACCTGCCTTTTTGTATGTAGCCAAACCGCTTATATCAAAGCTTTCAACCCCCATACAAGGTTGGTTTGGCCACAGGCGACCCTTTGATTTCTCACCAACCTTTGAAGCGGCAGAGGGCATCGAAAAGTTTGATGCAGGCACACCTCCCATACTTTCGCTAGCTGCACTGGAAATAGGCCTCGATATAACATTGGAAGCAGGGATTCAATCCATCCGAAAAAAAAGTGAATCATTGACTTCTTTTCTTATGAGCTTAATTAAGGAAGAACTGCTACCCTTGGGTTTTAAGCTTGAAAGTCCTGTTGAGTTAAGTGAACGTGGATCACATATCACCCTCTCGCATGCAGCTTCTTGGCGCATCTGTCAATGCCTATTGCAGGGTAAAAACAATGGACTTAAGATCATTCCTGATTTTCGCCCTGATAAATACATTCGATTGGGTATAGCTCCCTTGTATATCGGCTTTAATGATCTATTGCTGACGGTTGAGCGTATAAAAGAAATTATATTGGAAAAGGAATTTGAGCAGTATGATGAACAGCGACCAACAGTGACTTAATAGTCGTGATGCCCATCCTCTTCACATTCTTTATGTTCTTTGGAGTGTTTTTCGTGCTTCCCTCCCTTTTTCCTATGCTTAGCAATTTTTTCCTTCTGTTCTTTTGATAAGCTTTGGTGGTATTTCCCACGGGAGTGTTGAATGCCTCTATGCATTTCACGATAGGTTTTCTTTTGCGTTTCGCTTAGGGATTCAAAGAACTTTTTGCGGTGTTCTTTTTTATCCATAGAATCGTTTTTGAGTAACTGCTGTTGCTCTTCCGAAAGGGACTGCTTAAATTCAGCACGCAAGCTCTTTAAAATCTCCCTACGTTCTTTTAAAAGTTCCTTTTGTTGAGCTGTTAGCTCTCGTAATCGATTAATTTTTTGATTTTCCTCTACAACCGATTCAGCATCTGTTTGAGCAAAAATAGTTAGCGAAAAAAAGAAAAAAACAAAGTAACTAATGCGTTTTAAGTTTTTCATAATTGGGTATTTACTTATTAGAACTTGTAAAAGATAAAAAGTTTTAATTCAAGGCTAAATTTTCTTCAAAATTATCCAATAACGACTCTTGAATTACCTTGTCAAGGGCTTCTTCTTCCAGTAGTAGTGTGTTCATCAATAGAGAAGTCACAAAAACATCTTCCTCAATGGGATCGGTTGCGGTGATAGCCTCAACATCTGGCGTAGGGCTTAATGTAAACACCAACAGCAAAGAAGCAGCAATTGCTAGGCTAGCAAAAAGAGTGCGTAATGGTTGAACGCTGGTTTTCTTTTGCTTTGCAGTAGTGAGTTTCTCTCGAATCAACTTACGGCTATGATCAGAAAAACCTTCCGGTTGTTCAAATCCAAGTATACTTGCATGTTTATTGGGGTACTTTTCTTTTAATTTTTCCAAATCCTTCATACTATCGTTTGTTTGGTTAGATATTCTTTAATTTTTTTCTCCGCTTTATAATAAAGTGTTTTGATTGAATTCTCGTTGCGATCTAAAATAACAGCCATGTCCTTAAAGGTTAATTCATCAAAATATTTCAGCGAAAACACATGCCGTTGGTTTTGTGGAAGTTTAGCTAAGGCTATCTGAAAATTAGTTACCGTTTCGTTTGCATTAAAGTATTCGTCGGCTGTTAATGTTTGGATATAATTTGTGTCTATTTCATCAAGCCGAAGATTGGCTTTTTTTTGGGTCAAGAAGCGCATGCATTCGTTATAGGCTATTCTGTAAATCCAAGTATCAATCTTACTATTCCCTCTAAATGAAGGAAGTCCTTTATGAATTCTAATCCAAGTGTTTTGCAATACATCTTGGGCATCGTTGTGTACCAAGACAATTTTACGAATCATCCAATACAATCGATCGTGGTGTTGATCTAGTAAATGATTTATATCAAATTCTTGGTGGTTGGACACGGTAGTTAATGCAATTTTATGTGATAAAGTGATTGCCATATTATTTAGACCCTCCTATGACAAAAAAGTTTTAATTTTTTTAAAACGTCAAAAAAAATATTTCAACCTCTCATTGGCTATGGATTAAACAACTTCAAACAAACCTGCAGCTCCCATACCTCCGCCAACACACATGGTTGAAACAACGTATTTAGCTCCGCGACGTTTTCCTTCTATCAATGCATGGGCAACCATTCTAGCTCCCGACATGCCATATGGATGCCCTATTGAAATTGCTCCCCCATTTACATTCATCAACTCATTTGAAATACCTAAATGATCGCGGCAATACAGAACTTGAACTGCAAAAGCTTCATTTAATTCCCACAAGCCAATATCGTTCATGGTCAAACCATTTTGCTTCAATAATTTTGGAATGGCGTAGATTGGTCCAATACCCATTTCATCGGGTTCGCAACCAGCAACGGCTACCCCTCTATAAATGCCCAAGGGAGTTAGATTGTGTTTGGCTGCGACAGAGGCTTCCATCAATACACTAGCTGAAGCTCCATCGGACAGTTGACTGGCATTACCAGCTGTGATGCAACCATCTTCAATAACGGGATTAAGACCAGCAAGCCCGTCCAATTGTGTGCTTGGACGATTGCCTTGATCTTTTTCTAAGGTAAAATCATGAAAACTGATCTCTTTGGTTTCACGATCCATTACCCCCATATTGGTTGTAGTGGCAATAATTTCATCATCAAATTTACCCGCTTCTTGAGCTGCAGCAGTACGTTGCTGGCTTTGTAATGCATATTCATCTTGGGCTTCACGACTAATGTTGTAGCGCTTTGCAACCACCTCAGCAGTTTGTAGCATGGGCATATAGATATGCTTGTGTTTTGCGACCAGAGCTTTGTCTACCATCCGATGGGTGTTCATGTGTTCGTTTTGAACAAGACTTATGGATTCAACACCACCACCAATGACAACATCCATTCCATCAGAAACGATTTGCTTGGCAGCTGTGGCAATGGCCATCATTCCAGAAGAACATTGACGATCAATACTCATTCCGCTTACAGTCGCAGGAAGTCCTGCGGCCAAAGCAGCCATTCGGCCAATATTCCCTCCTGTTGTTCCTTGTTGTAGGGCAGCTCCCATAATAACGTCATCTACTTGTGCAGGATCAACCCCAGAACGTTTTACCGCCTCTGCAATGGCAACCCCAGCCAAAGTGGGTGCCGAGCTGTTGTTGTATGCGCCACGATAGGCTTTTCCAATGGGTGTTCTGGCTGTGGACACAATCAATGCTTCTCTCATATTTTTATTTTAAAATTTATTAACCCCTAAGGATTTAATTTCTAGATTTTATCAATTTTTATACCATCGATTAAGGTATTGTTAATTTTAACCCTAGCCTAAATTAGGGCTAAATTGTTTGACTTGAAACCAATTTATTTAGTGGCTAACACCCTATTTTGCTTATCTGTTTTTTTGTTTTCTGCTAAAAAGTTCAAATAAACCTCCTTGCCTTTGGGAGTAAGATAAGGATACAGAACTGCAAAGCAAGCTTCTGTTCCCTTGTAAACTCCATTGCCTTCTATTCGTTTTAAAGTAGTTTGCGCAAACCAAAAATGACTTGTCATCCAAATTTGATTAGCAAGCATGTCATATAGACCAGGAAAATCTTTGAGCTCCGGCTTCATATATCCCTTCCCTATGGCAATGAAATTTAAATTTTTAATCATTTGAATATCTTCTTTGACTCTGTTCTCCATCTGCTCCCTTAAATCGGGATGCGCACGAAGGATGTTTTGGGTTTCTAAATAAAAAAATTTAAAATCATTTTCAAATTGTAAGAAAATTTTTGTCAACTCCAAGATAATACCATCATTGACCAACAGGGAATTTTGTTTAATTCTATGGTCCAAAACATAACTCAAATATCCACAAACAGCATACATGAGGTCTTTCTTTTTTGGAAAATGATAATTGAAATTACTCAATGAAACATCCGCAGCATCTGCAATATCTTGATTTATGACATTATAAACTCCATTCGAATTAAATAGCTCAATGGCTTTTTGAATAATTTTTGCTTTTGTGGGATTGAGTTTAGTCATCAATAATGATTGTATTTAAAATACAAATTTATTTAATTATCTTGTATTAATAGTTTTATTTAATCTATTTTTAGGCGATTAACTTAATAGCAGATGAAACTAAGCTCAAAAATTAAATTGCTCTATGGCTTAGGTTTCTCCGCGCAGGGTATTAAAGACGCCCTATTTCAACTTTTCCTTTTTTTTTACTTTAGTCAAATACTGGGATTGAGTGCAACCTATACTGGTTTGGCCACTGTTATTGCTCTTTTATTTGATGCTTTAAGTGACCCATGGATTGGCACCCTCTCCGATCGATGGAAGTCAACGCTATTAGGAAGAAGACATCCCTTCATGTATATGTCTGCGTTACCCTTAGGATTATTTTTGTATATTTTATTTTCTCCTCCAGCTGGTTTAGGTGAAATTGGTCTTTTCCTTTGGTTAACAACTTTTTCAGTATTAGTTCGTTTTGCTCTAACCCTGTTTATCGTTCCGAGTATGTCTTTGGGTGCAGAATTAACTGACGACTACGATGAACGCACCACCGTGACCAGTTATCGTGTCATGTTTTCCTCTTTCATTGGCCCAATTATTTTGATTTTTGGTTTGGTATTTTTCTTTACCCCTACTGCTGAAAACGCCAATGGCTTATTCAATGAAACAGCCTACTCAAAATTCGCATTAGTTTGTGGGTTATTAGCTAGCACGAGTATCCTTGTCAGCACATATGGAACACAATCTACAATTCCCACTTTACCTAAATCAATTGAAAGCCCAAAAGAAAATGGCTTTGCTGGATTAATGAAAAAGGTAAAAGCAGCTCTACAATTGAGTGCATATACTAGCCTTGTAAAATATAGTATGACCATTTATACTGGCCTTGGAGTGGGAACTGTACTGACAACATACTTTACTACCTACTATTTTGAACTTTCTGAAAAAGAACTGGCTGGACTTCCTATTGCAGCAGCATTGGGCGGAATTACTGCCCTGTATGTTGCCCCTTTAATGGGTAAACATCTGGATAAAAAGAAAAGTGTTATCCTAAGTTCGCTCGGTTTAGGGATTTTCTTTTGCCTTCCCTTTCTTTTACGGTTGGTAAATTTGTTCCCTGAAAATAACAATCCGAATTTACTTCCCTGTTATCTGCTAACTCTATGGATCGCCTACACTTTTCTATGGGTTTCGATTTCAACAACCAACTCAATGATGGCTGAAGTGGTGGATCAATTTGAATCGCTTTACAAAAAACGAAATGAAGGCTTCTTTTTTTCGACTATGTCATTTGCTTATAAATGTACAGTAGGTTTAGGCTACTTTGTTGGCGGATTGTTGTTGGATCTTATTCAATTTCCCACCAAAGTAACAGATATCAATAGTATTGATCCCAACGCGATTCATGGTCTTGGTTTAATTGGCGGGCCAATTTTATTGGTTTTTTACCTTGTTTCTATTGTATTTATTCGCCATTATCCAATCGATAAAACAACTTATTTAGAAATTAAGAATAAGATATATAGTTAGTTTTTTTTACTGTAATTTGTATATTGCATACAAAATTTTATGTTACTAAATTCAAATAAACAACAGCATTAATCGTTCAGTAGATGATTTTAGACAGTATTATCATAGGAGGAGGGTTTGCAGGGATTGGAGCTGCAATTCAATTGAAAAAATCAGGATTAAATAATTTTGTTTTATTGGAGCGAAAAGATAAAATTGGTGGAACATGGCGCGACAACACTTATCCTGGTTGTGCTTGTGATATTCCTTCACATTTGTATTCTTACTCATTTGAGCTTAACCCCGAATGGTCTGAATCTTTTTCTCCTCACCATGAAATCTTAGGCTACCTAAAACACTGCGTAACCAAGTATGAAATTGAACCTCATATCAAATATAAAACAACTGTAACAGAAGTCCGGTTTAATGCATTAGTTGGGAATTGGACAATTACAACGAATGATAAGCGAACCTATACTAGTCGAACGGTTATATCCTGTTCTGGACCCCTAAACGAACCTGCCTATCCCAGCATTAAGAATAAAGAACTATTTAAAGGAGAATGTTTTCATTCCATGCACTGGAATCACGACTATGACCTAACCAACAAGAAGGTTGCCGTAATTGGTACAGGTGCTAGTGCCATACAATTTGTCCCTAAAATCGCTGAACAGGTTAAAGAATTAAGCATTATTCAGCGAACAGCTCCGTGGATTGGTCCAAAATATAACCAAGTTAATACTGAAAAATCTAAGAATAGATTTCGAAAAATTCCAGGCTATCAATTGTTCTGGAGGGAAATCATTTATTGGTTTTTAGAGCTAAGGGGGTTGAGTCAATACAAAGATAACAGTATCCGTAAATGGAGGAAAAAGGAAGCTATCGATCATTTAAACTCCCAGATAAAAGATCCTGAGTTAATAAAAAAACTAAGGCCGTCTTATGAAATTGGCTGCAAGCGCGTGCTAATCTCTGATGATTATTATCCCACCTTCGAAAAAGACAATGTAACCCTAATAACGGATGCCTTAGATTCATTCACGCCAAACGGAATTAAGACCAAAGATGGTAAAGAAACCAAAGTTGATGCCATCATATATGGCACAGGTTTTAAAACAACCACCTTTGCACATATATATCCCATAATTGGATTAAATGGACAAAACCTAATTAAAGAATGGAATGACAATGGTGCCGAGGCATTTAAAGGCATAAATGTGAGTGGTTTCCCCAATCTTCTCTTTGTGGTTGGACCAAATACAGGCCTTGGACACAACTCCATTATTCATATGATGGAATCTCAATTCAACTATATAGTGGACTACATCAAAAAACTTAAGAATAGCCCTACACCTCATACTTATTTTGATGTGAAATTAGAGAAACAGAAAGCATTTAATGAGAAAATTCATGCTAAACTTAAGGATATGATTTGGTCCACGGGGGGATGCAATAGTTATTACCTCAAAGACGGCACAGGAAAAAACACGTCTATTTGGCCAGGTACAACAATGAAATACCGAAGAATAACAAAACACGCCTCATTGAGTGATTTCTCCATAGTGACCCCTTGATAAAAATATATCCATAAAGAAAGATTTACTTAAAATTCATGGGCTATTGGTTGTATTTCTCTAGCCCTTTTACAAGTGCACCCAAATCTAAATTTGAGAACAAGGCATGTTAAAATTTGGAAAAAAGATGAAAAAAGCACTTTTTATCACCCAAAAGTAGATCAACCTAAACATATTTTACACACATTGGTAAATATTTCATCAAAAAATTGGGAAGATTGAAAAGCATCAGGTAAATTTAGAAAGCCTTTTGAAACCTGAGAAAGCATAGAAAGGTGATGAATTGGTTGTTCAACCCTCTATGCAAGGAGAAATTGTTTGTACAGTAAATTAACAAAGAGACCCATATGTTTACGAAGAAAACAATGGTGATTTATCTTTATTGTATGCAGCAGTAGGAGAACAATCGATCGGCATTGTTAAATTAAAAACAGACTATAATGAATAATCCAACAAACGACGTCACATTTGATTTTAAATTCTATGAATGGGAAAAAAAGTTCAAAGACAAAGCTTTTCTTCGCCAACCTTTTGGAGATAGCTGGGAAGAATATACATGGGGTGAGGTTGGACAATATGCACGTAAATTAGCTACTGGATTACAGTCGTTGGGCTTACGCGAAAATGCGCATATTGGGCTCATCTCAAAAAACTGTAGAGAATGGATCATAGCAGATCTTGCAATTATGATGGCTGGTTATATTAGTGTACCCTTTTTCCCAACTCTCAATGCAAAAGAAATTAACACTTTACTCACCTTTGGTGATGTAGACCTTTTGTTTGCTGGAAAGGTTGAAAATTGGGAGGAACAAAAAGTAGGTGTCCCTGAGGGGCTCCCCATTATAGCCTTTCCAACCTATAGCAAGCATTCCAATATTACAGCTGCTCACCAATGGTATGATTTTATCAATCAGTTTGACCCATTACAAACACCCCATGTTCCAAAATTAAATGATACTTGGACGATCATTTTCACTTCTGGAACCACAGGGAATCCAAAGGGTGTTGTCTTGGATTATTTGGCCAATAGCAAAACAGAGTTGCTTACGCTTGAATCCAATCCAATGAAGATTGATTTTAATGGAAATAATGATTTCTTTTCCTATCTTCCCTTGAACCACATAGCAGAAAGAATTGTCGTTGAATTTGCCTCTTTTCGATTTGGTGGAACGATTTCGTTTACCGAAGGTTTGGATGTTTTTGCCAAAAACCTCAGTGACGTCCAACCCACAGTATTTTTTGCTGTTCCGCGAATATGGACCAAATTCCAAATGGGAATTCTATCCAAAATACCCCAAAAAAAATTATCGAAACTGTTGAAAATCCCTCTACTCTCATGGGCATTAAAACGCAAATTCAAGAAAACTTTGGGCCTCTCCCGAGCAAGAGCCATTATTTCTGGAGCTGCGCCCATGCTTGAAATCCAACGGGCATGGTTTAGAGAGGTTGGGATTCCAATCACCAATGGATACGGAATGACAGAAAACAGTGCCATTACCTCTCAACTCGATGCCCGTATTACAGATAGACCTGGCTCTGTAGGATTAGCACAACCCGAAGTAGACATCAAAATTGACCCTGATACATCGGAAATTCTAATGCGAGGTCCATTTGTAATGAAAGGCTACTATAAACAACCTGAGTTAACTGCTGAGGTGATAAAAGATGGATGGTTACATACTGGAGATCAGGGACATATGGACGAAGATGGGTTTTTATACATTACAGGACGTGTTAAAGACATGTTTAAAACCTCAAAAGGAAAATACATTGAACCCCTCGTTCTTGAGAGTTACTTTGCCGATATTGTAGACTTTGAACAGATATGTGTAGTTGGTCTTGGACTACCTCAGCCCATTTTATTGGCTGTCCTATCTGAAATAGGAAAGGCTAAATCAAAGAAAACAATTACTGCCTTTTTAAATAAACGACTTGAAGCTGTCAATGAAAAGCTAGAGGGCTACAAAAAAATAGCTGCCCTAATTATTGTCAAAGAAGAATGGACAGTAGACAATGGTCTTACTACCCCAACATTAAAAATTAAACGAAATAATATTGATAAAAAATATCAAGAGAACTACTCCAACTGGCACAACGACCCATCGACTATATTATTTGAGACCTAGATTATCTTGGAGAAAGAAACCTTATCCCATCTTTCTGATCATTTCATTCAGAAAGCCCGATTTTCCCCTATCAAGGAACTAATTGTAGGAGAAACTGGCTTTGCCTTCAATGGAAAAGTACGCTTGTATTATGAAATACAACGTCCAAAAACAACACCCAAAGGGAGTGTTCTACTCATTAGTAGAAATGCCAACACCTTACTTTTCTGGTCACAAGAATTCATTGAAGTATTTGTAAAAAAGGGGTATAATGTTATTCGTTTCGACCACAGAGGGATTGGACTTTCTGACCGCATTGAGGGTTGGAACAAAAAAAATGCTTACAAGCTCGAAGACATGGCTCGAGATGGAATGGCAGTATTGGATTGCTTGAAGGTCAAAAATGTGCATATTATTGGTGCCTCCATGGGAGGAATGATTGCACAACGCTTCGCTTACCTATTCCCAAATGTTAGCTTATCGCTTTGCAGCATAATGTCTTCTGGCTACTATTACGACCCAACTCTAGTGGCACTAAATTCAAACATGAAACGAAATTTCAGGGAATTATTCTTGGCTTTTTATCGTGCAAAACAAAATTTTGATCAACAAGTCCGTGCACACATCATGGAACGAAACCTTTGGGTGGGAAATGGAGAATATGAAATAGATATCCCTGAAATAATCAATGAAGTGAGCTATGAAATAAAATTCCGTAAAGGCTATAATAAAATGAGTTTTACACAGCATGTAACTGCTGTAAAAAAATCAGGCTCCTTCCTTGAAAAGCTAAAAGAAATTAAAGCCCCATCCCTTGTCATTCATGGAGATTCCGACCCATTAATCGATATAAGTCATGCAAAAAAATACCTAAGTTGCTTAAAAGAAGGAAAATCTTATTATCTTTCAGGAATGGGACATGATATCCCAAAGAAATATACCCCCCAGATTTTATTACAGATACTTAAACTTTTTTCTGTTTCTGCAAACCAGTAATTATTAAATCAAACAATTATGAAAAAAAACAAATTAACTACTGCACTAACGGTTATTGGGCTGTTTTGTGTTAATCTGCTTTTGGCGCAAAGCACCATCAGCGGTACTGTGCTCGACGCAGAAACAAATCAATCCATTCCTGGAGCAAACATTGTCATTTTAGGAACAAATGTTGGAACGACTGCAGATTTTGATGGAAACTTTACGCTAACCACAAACCAAGAATTACCTTTTAACATAGAAATTAGTTCAATTGGTTTTGGGAATCAAACGGTTGAAGTTACTTCTGCTGATCAAAAAATTAGTGTATCCCTAGAACCAGGAGAAAATCTTCAGGAGATTATTGTTTCTGCTTCTCGTCGTGCTCAGAAGGTGCAAGACGCTCCATCTTCTGTGAGTATAATTTCGACTAAGGACATTGAGAATTCTGCTATAGCAGTTGATCCAGTTCGACACCTAGTCAATATTCCTGGAGTAAACATTCAGCAACAATCGGCGAATACCATTAATATAGAAATGCGCGCAGGTTCTGGTATCTTTGGTACGGCAACCTTTCCTATCTTAGATTATCGATTTTTATCTACACCCGCGGCATCTACATTTTTCACGCAACATTCAGGTTTGTCTAATATAGACATCGCAAAAATTGAGGTAGTTCGTGGGGCAGCTTCTGCATTGTATGGTCCAAATGTTGTTTCTGGAGTTGTGCATTTTTTATCTAAAAGTGCTATCGATTTTCCTGGAACTACAATTGAATTATTGGGTGGAGAGTTGAATACAAAAGGTGCAGCCATTCGCCATGCCTATGCTTCTGAAGACAAAAAATTTGGATATAAAATTAATGCAAAGTGGTCAAAAGGAAGTGATTTCGAATTGGATGGAACAGAGGTTACCTCTAGAGGTGCTAACTTAGTTCAATCATTAAATACAGAAATTCGCCAGCCTGTGATCACCAATGGTGCTGTTGATCATAGAACAGATGGTGAAATATTGTTATCTGGTAGTGATTTAGATGATAATGGTGACGGAAATCCATTGGCTACTGAGTATGAAAATTTCTCAGCCAATGCTCACCTTGAATTCCGTCCAAATGAAAAAACCACAGGATTTCTTTCCGGTGGGTTTGCTCAAGGAGGCGCTTTGTTCTTCAACTCACTAGGAGCAGGATACCAAGATGGTGAAGACTATTGGGTACAAGGTCGTGTTCAATCGGGTGGTTTATTTGCCCTACTCTCCTATAATTACAAAAGTGGAGGTGGCAGAAATAACCCTACCTTCTTGTACAACTCTGGTTTACGTCAGGTAGCCATTAATTCATCTTTAGAGGCTCAAATCCAATATAACTTTGATGTACCTTCATTTTTAAACACCAACTTTACCATAGGGGCTGACTTTAGAGATGTCATGTCAGACTCACAAAACACACTCTATGGAAGAAACGATGCAAATGATGACTATGTTTTGGCTGGAGGATATCTACAAGGAACTTCAGAGCTGTCTGAAAAACTAGAATTGACTTATGCTGCTCGTTTAGATAAATTCACTCTTTTTGATGAACTTGGTTTCTCTCCTCGTG
>CAJQKN010000051.1 GCA_905478905.1 uncultured Flavobacteriaceae bacterium
GAAGAAGAACGGGAAGAAGTGTTTATTCGCGGGTTCTTGGGTAAAATGATCTTTAGTGGGGAAGAAGCCCTAAAACAATCAAACGTTCTCTCTGGGGGAGAAAAAGTGCGTTGTATGCTCTCTAAAATGATGATGTCACGTTCCAATGTTCTTTTGCTTGACGAACCTACCAATCACTTGGACCTTGAGTCGATAACTGCTTTTAACAATGCTTTGAAGAATTTTAAAGGAAACGTTCTTTTGACCACCCATGATCATGCATTCGCACAAACGATAGGAAATCGCATTATAGAATTGACGCCAAATGGTATCATTGATCGTTATCTCAGCTTTGATGAGTATATGACCGATCCGAAAATCAAGGAATTACGCAATAAGTTATATGCATAGCGCTATATTGGCACAGCTCGCGAAATTCAAATAACAGACCTAAATTTAAATAAAAGCGTATATTTAATAAAAACACTCATTATGTCCAGTAAATTTTTTGGTAACAGAACAACAAAGAACGAAGATAAATCAGCTGCTAAGAAAGCACCAAAGGCTAAAGGAAGCTCGAGAAGTAATACTGGAGTTCGTAAAGTAGGTCGAGGCAAATAATGAATTTCTGTGCATAGTTTCCACAGCCCTTGATGAAATGATATTTTCAGCCTTGGATAGGATAAAATTCTTTACAAAATTAATAAAGAAAATAAGCCTTAAAGTAAATAAGCTAATCAAGGGACAAAGAGCAGTGATTAGGCAAACACAAAATAGGTGCTAACAACAATCACAACAACAATTGCTCCTGCTACTTTAACATGCTTCCATGGGGTAATATCGACCTGTTCAGTAAACAACTGAACATAGGCCACTTTTCTAGGCTTAAGTTTCCCAATCAGCAGCATTATTCCAATATTAAAGAGGAATAGAATTGCCATGATATGTAGAAAATGCGGGTAAGTTCCGCCATTCTCAATAACATAAGATTTTAGGAAGAACTGGCTAAAAGTATACAAGATTACTCCAGATCCCATAGCTATTTTTGCCGCAATGGCTGGAACATATTTTGTGAGATATCCCACCAAGATAATTGTCAAGATAGGGATGCTGTAGCAACCGTTGATCTCTTGGAGATAGCCAAAGAGTCCTTCTGGAGCATTAGCAATGGTGGGTGCAATAAACATGGACATTAGCGCTAAGGCAATACCAAACATTTTACCCGCTTTGACTACCTGGCGTTCATTAGCATCTTTCTTTATGTATTGTTTGTAAATATCCAAACCAAAAAGAGTAACAGAACTATTTAATGCAGAATTAAAGGAACTTAAAATTGCACCAAAAAGTACGGCAGCGAAGAAGCCTAGAAGGACAGGAGGTAAGACTTTGTTGACCAATAAACCATAGGATTGATCGGCTTGACTAGGGTCGAGGGTACCTCCAAAAATATAAAAGGCGATGATTCCCGGCAATACAACGATTAGTGGCCCAAGTATTTTCACAAAGGCGGCTAAGATCAATCCTTTTTGCCCTTCAATTAAGTTTTTGGCGGCTAAGGCACGCTGAATGATGGCTTGGTTGGTTCCCCAATAGAAAAGTTGCACTAACATCATTCCTGTAAAAAGAGTGCTGAAAGGAATGGCAGAATCATCAGCGCCTATTGCCTTAAATTTCTCTGGACTGTGATTGTAAATGGTTTTCATTCCGTCCCAAAGACTTCCATCACCCACATAAATCAACCCAAAAACAGGAATCATTAGCCCTCCAATCAATAATCCAATTGCATTTACTGTATCTGAGACTGCAACAGCCTTTAATCCTCCAAATATTGCATATACAGAGCCAATTAAGCCAATAGACCAAACAGTAACAACTAAAGTGGTGCTTTTGTCTAGATTCAACACATTGGTTAAATCAAACATGCCAATAAGGGCTATAGCTCCAGAATACAGAACAATGGGGAGCAATACCACTACATATCCACTAAGGAAAAGTCCAGAGGTGATGGACTTTGTTGCAGTGTCATAGCGTCGTTCTAAAAATTGTGGGATGGTGGTCAATCCACCCTTCAAATAACGAGGCAATAGTACCATAGCAGTTACCACCATAGCAATAGCTGCCAGTGTTTCCCAAGCCATCACAAGAATACCCTCATTATAGGCCGATCCGTTGAGACCCACCAGTTGCTCAGTAGATAAATTGGTCAATAAAAGTGAAGCAGCAATTACGGGGGCTGTTAGACTTCTTCCACCTAAGAAGTAACCGTCTTCGGTGTTTTCGTTTGTTTTTTTTGTGGCAACATAAGCCACTATCCCCACTAGGAGGGTAAAGGCAATAAAAATGATGAATTGCATAGGATTTGGTTTAGTTCAATTGAATCATTTAAAAATATAAAAAATAATCCTCAGCAGGGTTTTAAATCTTGTGTTTATGCTCAAATAGGTATTGAGTAGCAAAGATTAGTTGAATTCAACTTAAGCTGATTCCTTTGAAAATAATAAATAAGGGAGGATCTTACAGTAAATTGCTTAGTATTTCGCTTGCTTTGTCAAATTCATCTCTATGAACAAAGACGCGTTGCATCATTGGAGCTGTTGCCCCAAAACCCGCTAGGCGGGCCGATTCACTTTCGTCTTTAACCACAGGCCTAATGCTCGCTTCTGCGAGAGCCGTTTTAATGGCAAAAACATCGATGGTTGAACCGGTAAATAAATGTTGGTAGGTAGATTGAGACATAGGACTAATTTAAGCTTTATTGTATTTACTGTTCCAAATTGCAGGGTTAAAGTTTTTACCCAAAGCAAAACCGTAGAATAAAACAATGGCTGCAATGGCTTTAAACATAAAGAAATAGACCATCCAATAGGTCGACCAAGAGGTCGTTTTGCTAAAAATTGCCATGGGTGTCAATGATGTTGCTATCCAACTAATACCCATGATCAACACCATTAAATTCCAAATGTTTTTAAAGGGCCACATAAACAGTTTTCGAAATGGACTTAAATCATCTCCCCATTGATGAATTAGGTAGAAATAATCGTTTCCGATGGGGACAAAGAGTAAGGGATCATCGGTGTTTTTTAGTCGAAATAGTTTGGATGGCGCCATTATTTTAAAACCAGATAGGGTAGTACCATGTACTGCCTCTAAGCGGGCAATTTTATCAAAAGCTTCTTGGGGTAAATCGTTTTTAAAGTATTTGAGGTCCAAAAAGCGTAAACGATAATCGATACAAGTATTTTTAATGTT
>CAJQKN010000052.1 GCA_905478905.1 uncultured Flavobacteriaceae bacterium
CTACTGCTCTATCCCGCGGTGTGAGTGCAAATATACAACATTCTTCCAAAACCGCAACCCCTAATGACTGCTTCTTGTGTATCTTTGTCTTAAATGAATGAAAACCATAAAGCTGGCTTTGTTTCTATCGTTGGGAATCCCAACGTGGGGAAATCTACCTTGATGAATGCCTGGGTAGGTGAACGTTTGTCGATCATTACCCCAAAGGCGCAAACCACAAGACACCGAATCTTGGGTATCCTCAATGCGGAAGACTATCAATTGGTCTTGTCTGATACACCCGGAGTGATTACCCCAAGTTATGAAATGCAATCTTCCATGATGGATTTTGTAAAAACGGCCCTAGAAGATGCGGACATCCTCATTTATATGCTCGAGGTAGGCGAAACTGAAATGAAAGACCAACGCTTATTTGAAAAGATTCTTCGTTTGGAAATTCCTGTTTTAGTACTCATCAACAAGATTGACACCACCGATCAAGAATCACTCATTAAATCTGTTGCTCATTGGCAAGAAAAGTTTCCCAAAGCAAATATTTTCCCTATTTCGGCTATCACTGGTTTTTCTGTCAAAGAAGTCTTGGACCATATTATTGAACTCTTGCCTGTTTCACCCCCCTACTATCCGAAAGATCAAATGACCGATAAGCCCGAACGCTTTTTTGTCAATGAGGCCATTCGGGAACAGATTCTTCAACATTACGACAAGGAAGTTCCTTATGCGGTTGAAGTAGTGACCGAAGAGTTTTTTGAATCAGAAAAAATCATCAAAATACGTTCGCTAATTATGGTTGAGCGTGAGACCCAGAAAGGAATCATTATTGGCCACAAAGGAGGCGCATTAAAAAAGGTAGGGGTGGGAGCGAGGATGAAGCTACAAGCCTTCTTCACCAAAAAAATTCATCTTGAACTCTATGTAAAAGTAAATAAGGATTGGCGTTCAAATGAGCGACAATTGAAACGATTTGGCTATAAGTTATAATCCTTGGTTCAGATCCTTTTAAAAAGAGTACTTTTGCTAAAAATTTACCACCATGAGCGCAATCATTGCCATTGTTGGACGTCCCAATGTGGGAAAATCCACTTTCTTTAACCGTATGATCCAAAAACGCGAAGCCATTGTTGATGCAGTGAGCGGAGTTACAAGGGATCGTCATTATGGAAAATCTGACTGGAATGGAGTGGAGTTTTCACTCATCGATACTGGAGGATATGTTGTGGGGAGTGAAGATGTTTTTGAAAAAGAAATTGACAAGCAGGTAGAGCTCGCCATCGATGAATCGGATGTGATTGTTTTTATGGTTGAGGTTGAAACAGGAGTTACTGGAATGGATGAAGAAGTAGCCCAACTACTTCGTCGCTCAAGAAAACCTGTTTATTTGGTAGTAAATAAAGTAGACAATGCCATGCGTCAAGATGATGCAGTTGAGTTTTACAGTCTAGGTTTTGATAAAATTTATCCGATTTCTGGTATCAACGGCAGTGGAACTGGAGAATTACTGGACGATATTGTAGCGGCACTCCCAGAGCAAGAAGCGGATACCTCAAATGATCTGCCTCGTTTTGCTGTTGTTGGTCGTCCAAATGCTGGAAAATCCTCTTTCATTAATGCATTGATTGGAGAAGATCGCTATATCGTAACTGATATCGCAGGCACGACCCGTGACAGTATTGATACCAAGTACAACCGTTTTGGGTTTGAGTTTAACTTGGTGGATACCGCTGGAATTAGACGAAAAAAGAAGGTCAAAGAGGACATAGAGTTTTATTCTGTCATGCGTGCAGTGCGAGCCATTGAACATTGTGATGTGGTTATACTTGTGGTAGATGCTACCCGAGGTTTTGACGGTCAAGTCCAAAATATTTTTTGGCTTGCACACCGGAACAACAAAGGGGTAGTAATTGTCGTAAATAAGTGGGATTTGGTCGAAAAAGACCATAAAACCACCAAAATATATGAGGAAGACATTCGCAAGCAAACGGCTCCTTTTGTCGATGTACCCATAGTGTTCATGTCTGTACTGACCAAGCAACGTTTGTTTAAAGCCATAGAAACAGCCGTTACTGTCTTCAAATCACGTTCAAACAAAATACCAACCCGAAAGTTAAACGACACTATGTTGCCCATAATAGAGAATACTCCTCCACCGGCCAACAAGGGTAAATTTGTGAAAATTAAGTTTTGTACACAGCTTCCCACAGAGCATCCGCAATTTGCGTTTTTCTGTAATCTACCACAATACGTCAAAGATCCTTACAAGCGATTTTTAGAAAATCAACTTCGTGCTTTATACGATTTTAATGGCGTGCCTATTACGCTTTTCTTCCGAAAAAAATAATCAGAGGTTATCACGCATTGACGTGAGAGTAGCTTTAATTTTTTCTAAACGATTCAGGAGTTGAAGCTTACTTTTCTCCTTGTCCTTAGCAACACTCAGATGGTTTTTCACACCTTCTATGGTCATTCCTTTCTCTTTGAGTAGATGGTGGATGAGTTGGATGTTTTCAATATCCGCTGGAGTAAATTTACGCACACCAGACGATTTCTTTTTTGGTTGAATTTGCTTGAATTCTTTTTCCCAATAGCGTAAAAGGGAAGTGTTGACACCAAATGCTTTGGCAACTTCTCCAATAGAGTAATACCTTTTTTCAGGTAAATTAATGTTCATTGGGTTAATCTAACGATTGATTCTCTTCAGAAGCCTGATTTACAATAGCATCGAATTCAGCAGGACTCATACTATCGATGTAGAAATTCAATGGATTGATTTTGTTTTTATCCTTGAAGATCTCATAGTGTAGGTGAGGAGCAACAGAACGCCCGGTATTTCCTACATAGCCAATAATTTCTCCACGCTTCACTTTTTGTCCACGCTTTACATTGTACTTGCTCAAATGTGCGTAAAGACTCACATAACCAAAACCATGATCAATCCGGATATGACGTCCATAACCCGATGATCTATTATCAGCCCTTTTAACAATCCCGTCTCCAGTAGCATAAACGGGTGTGCCGGTCTTGGCTGAAAAGTCCATTCCATAATGTTTTCTGCGTTTTTTTGTAAAAGGGTCGGTTCTCCATCCATAGCCAGAAGCCATGCGTTTCAAGTCTTCTTTTTTTATGGGTTGAATGGTAGGAATAGCGGCAAGTAATTCTTCTTTCTTTTCGGCCAAAGCTTGTATTTCGTCCAAAGAATTTGACTGCACAACGAGCATGCGGGAAAGAATATCAATTTTTTTTGTAGTCGCAATAATTTGATCAGAATTCCCAAAACCTTCTAAATTTTTATAGCGGTTTACTCCCCCAAAACCAGCTCTTCGCTGTTCTTGAGGAATAGGGTTTGCTTCGAAATAGTTACGGTAAATTTCATTATCACGGTTTTCAATATTTTCCATGACATTCTCCATTTGCTGTAAACGTTGGGATAAAAGTTCAAATTGAAACTCATAGTTGTTCAACTCCCGTTCCAAAAGAAGTTCTTTTGGGGTGTTTAAAAAGTCGGTTGATAAAAGTCCAAACAAGGTAAAAACACCAAAAAGAAGAGAAGAAATAAGGAAAAGGAAAAAGTTGGACACTTTTAAGGTTTTACCTCCATCAATGGGTCGGTAAGAAAGTGTTTCAGGATCGTAAAAATATTTAACCTTGGCCATAAACAGATTTCTTATAAATTTTGTTTTCTTTTGCAGTAACAAATGAAAAGTTCAACAAATATAATAAATTTTGCTTGCAAGATTTGATTTTTAATGCATTTACCGAATGAAATCAGCTGAAGTACGACAACTATTTTTAGATTTTTTCAACGAAAAACAACACCAAATTGTTCCTTCTGCACCCATGGTGGTGAAAGATGACCCTACCTTAATGTTTACCAATGCGGGTATGAATCAGTTCAAAGAGTTCTTTTTGGGCAATAAAATCCCAAAGAACAAAAGGGTTTCAGATACCCAAAAATGCTTGCGGGTGTCAGGAAAACACAACGATTTGGAAGAAGTTGGGATAGACACCTATCATCACACATTTTTTGAAATGCTAGGAAATTGGAGTTTCGGCGATTATTTTAAAGAAGAAGCCATTGCTTGGGCATGGGAATTATTGACCGAACGCTATAAAATAGACCCAAATATTCTTTATGTCACCATTTTTGAGGGGGACGAAAGCGAAGGCTTGGAGCGTGACATGGAAGCCTACAACTTTTGGAAAAAGTTTATCCCTGAAGACCGAATTTTGTTGGGAAACAAAAGCGATAATTTTTGGGAAATGGGGGAACAAGGCCCTTGCGGACCTTGCTCTGAAATCCATGTTGACATTCGTTCTGATGAAGAAAAAGCGAAAATAGATGGGGCCTCTTTGGTCAATCAAGATCACCCTCAGGTAGTCGAAGTTTGGAATTTGGTTTTCATTGAATTTAATCGAAAAGCGAACGGTAGTTTAGCGCAATTGCCCGACAAGCATATTGATACGGGAATGGGGTTTGAGCGCCTCTGTATGGTACTTCAAAACACTACCTCAAATTATGACACGGATGTTTTTACCCCTCTGATCCGGGAAATTGAAGCATTGACAAAAACAAGTTATGGTAAAACCTTAGAAACCGATCGTGCTATTCGTGTTATTGCCGATCACGTGCGAACGGTCTATTTCGCCATTGCCGATGGACAACTGCCTTCAAATACTGGTGCAGGGTATGTTATTCGTCGTATTCTTCGTCGAGCGATTCGCTATGGATTCACTTTTTTGGGTCAGAAAAAAGCCTTTATTCATTTACTGGTCAACACCCTAGAACAGCAAATGGGCGATGCCTTTCCTGAGTTAAAACGGGAACAAAAATTGGCCTTTAATGTAATTCGCGAAGAAGAAAATTCTTTTCTCAAAACACTGGATCAAGGGCTATTACTTCTTGATACCATTTTAAAAGATACAAAAGGAAAAGTTGTAGACGGTGCAAAGGCATTTGAACTTTATGACACCTATGGCTTTCCTTATGATTTAACAGCACTGATCGCAAGTGAACGAGGTTTTACTGTTGATGAAACTGGCTTTTCTTCTTCCATGGAAGAACAGAAAAGCCGTTCACGAGCTGCTGCTTCTTCTAAAGCCGGAGACTGGGTTGTATTGTTGGAGAAAGAGAACGAAGAATTTGTTGGCTATGATGATTTGGATACTCAAGTAAAAATTACCCGTTGCAGAAAAATGACTACTGCCAAAGATGGTGACTTCTATCAATTGGTCTTTAGCCGCACTCCTTTTTACCCAGAAGGAGGAGGGCAGGTAGGCGATAAAGGTTACCTAGAGGCGAGTAATGGATCGGTTCATTATATCTTAAATACGAAGAAAGAGAACAACCTCATTATTCATTATACCAAAACGCTTCCCGTAAAATTAGACGAGGAATTTCAAGCTGTAGTTGATGCCAAACAGCGTCAGCGAACTTCTTGCAACCACACCGCAACTCATCTTTTGCATCAGGCATTGCGAGAAGTACTAGGAGATCATGTAGAGCAGAAAGGTTCTATGGTACATTCTGGGATGTTTCGCTTTGATTTTTCTCACTTCGCCAAGATGACAGAAGAAGAACTTAAAGAAGTTGAGCAATTTGTCAATGCTCGTATTCAGGAACAGTTACCCTTACAAGAAAATAGAACAGCTGTTCTAGCCGATGCTATGGCAGAAGGTGCAATGGCACTGTTCGGTGAAAAGTATGGTGATAAAGTTCGTACCATTCGATTTGGAAAATCCATTGAACTTTGTGGGGGTACGCACACAAAAAACACCGCCGAAATCTGGCATTTTAAAATAACCTCAGAGGGTGCGGTTGCTTCTGGAATCCGCCGAATTGAGGCCATTACGGGCGACGCTGTCAAAGTTCACTTCGAAGAGCAGGCCAGTCTCCTCGAACAAGTGCAAGCTGCTTTAAATCAGCCGCAAGACACCATCAAGGCTATAGAGAGCATGCAAACAGAAGTAGCGAGTTTAAAAAAAGAAATACAAGGGCTCGCAAAACTTCAATTACAAGCGATAAAGGAACAATTGGCTGGAGAACTTGAAACCCTAAATGGTCTTCAATTCTTGGCAACTGAAGTTGATCTTGACGCTGGATTGATGAAAGATTTAGCCTTTGATTTAGGACAAAATAAGGATGCACTTTTCTTGGTACTTGCCTCCAGCAAAGGAGGGAAACCATTGTTGAGTTGTTATATCTCCAAAGAATTGGTCGCTGCAAAAGACCTCAATGCTGGGACTATTGTACGTGAACTCGGGA
>CAJQKN010000053.1 GCA_905478905.1 uncultured Flavobacteriaceae bacterium
TTCCTATCCTAAGCCAGAACCCAATTCATTTTCGTTTAATTCTCCTAAAGGGATGTGCTCCCAATGCAAGGGATTGGGTGTTCAGCAAGTTGTTAACACGGCTAAAATTATCCCGGACCCTAGCATGTCGATTAATGCAGGAGGAATTAAACCCTTAGGCAATAAAAAAGGAACATGGGGATACAAGCAAATGGAAACCATAGCCCAACGTTATTCCTTTTCGCTTTCGGATCCCATTTCTACCATTCCAACAAAAGCCCTTGACATAATTTTACGCGGTGGTAATGAGTCTTTTACCATTGAATCCAAAACATTGGGTGTATCAAGGAAATATAAAATTGATTATGAGGGAATAGAAAATTTCATCCTGAGTCAGTATCACGATTCTGAATCGATGAATCTGAAACGTTGGGCAAGCGAATACATGGATCAAAAAAATTGCTCTTCGTGTAAGGGCTCCCGTTTAAATGAACAAGCTTTAAACTTTAAAATCAATGGGCTTTCTATCGCCGAATTAGCTGCATTAGACTTAAATGAATTATTTACTTGGATAGATAAACTTCCCTCTCAATTATCAGCAAATGAGTTGAAAATTGGCGAAGAGATTATCAAGGAAATTAAAACCAGAACGCGTTTTCTACTAAACGTTGGACTAAATTATTTATCATTAAATCGCTCCTCAAAATCCCTATCTGGTGGCGAAGCGCAGCGCATTCGTTTGGCTACGCAAATTGGTTCTCAACTAGTCGGAGTACTCTATATACTCGATGAACCAAGCATTGGCCTTCATCAACGTGATAATGATCGCTTAATCAATTCTCTTGTTGATCTTCGTGACATTGGTAATTCTGTTATTGTCGTTGAGCACGATAAAGACATGATTGAGCGAGCCGATTATGTTATTGATATTGGTCCACATGCTGGAAAAAATGGAGGAGAGATCATATCTCAAGGGATACCATCTTCCATATTAAGTGAAAATTCATTGACTGCTGACTATCTTACAGGGAAAAAAACAATTGCCATTCCCACCAATCGTAGAAATGGAAACGGCAAAGAACTAAAGCTAAAAGGCTGCACTGGGAATAACCTGAAGAATGTTGATATTAGCCTACCGCTTGGTTTAATGATTGGTGTTACGGGTGTATCAGGCAGCGGAAAATCTACCCTGATCAATGAAACCCTCTACCCTATACTTAATGCACATTATTACAATGGGGTCAAAAAACCTTTACCCTATGCCTCCATCGAAGGACTCGAACATTTAGATAAGGTTGTTGATGTAAATCAAAGTCCTATTGGGCGAACACCACGATCAAATCCAGCGACATATACTGGAGTATTTAGCGAAATTAGAAGCCTGTTTACACAAACTCCTGAAGCACAAATTCGAGGATACAAACCTGGACGTTTTAGCTTTAACGTTGCTGGTGGTCGTTGTGAAACATGCACAGGAGGAGGATTAAAGGTCATTGAGATGAACTTTCTACCCGATGTATATGTTGAATGTGAAACCTGCCAAGGGAAACGATTTAATCGAGAAACACTAGAAGTTCGCTTTAAAGGGAAATCCATCTCTGATGTTTTACAAATGACCATAAATCAGGCCTGTGAATTCTTTGAACCCATACCTAAAATTTATCGAAAACTCAAAACACTGCAAGATGTTGGTCTTGGCTATATTGCACTAGGTCAATCTTCGACTACACTTTCTGGTGGCGAAGCCCAACGCATAAAATTAGCTGCTGAACTTTCCAAACGTGACACAGGGAATACCTTGTATATCTTAGATGAACCAACTACTGGACTTCATTTTGAAGACATTAGGGTGTTGCTCGAAGTACTCAATCACTTGACAGATAAAGGAAACACTGTTCTAATCATTGAACACAATCTAGATGTAATTAAACAGGTTGATTATATTTTTGATGTCGGTCCAGAAGGCGGAAAAGGGGGTGGTACAATCGTTGCTCACGGTAAACCTGAGCAAATTTTAGACGTAGAAGAAAGCCATACAGCAGTTTACCTTAAAAAAGAATTTATCGCCCATGAAAACCTACAATAAAAAAGATTTTAAGCCCAAAACAAATGATGCATGGTCAATATTTAAGATCATGGGAGAGTTTGTCAATGGATATGAAAAGTTAAGTGTAGTTGGTCCCTGTGTTTCCATTTTCGGATCGGCGCGAATGAAGCAAGATAATCCATATTACATACTAGGTGTTGATTTAGCACTTGCTATTGCAGAAAAGGGTTATGGTATCATTACTGGTGGAGGCCCTGGAATTATGGAAGCTGGAAATAAAGGCGCCCAATTGGCCAAAGGAGTTTCGGTTGGATTAAACATAGATTTGCCCCTTGAACAATCTTCCAATCCTTATATTGATCCCGAACATAATTTGAATTTTGAATATTTTTTTGTGCGCAAAGTAATGTTTGTTAAGTTTGCCCAAGCATTTATTGTCCTTCCTGGAGGTGTAGGAACATTGGATGAATTGTTCGAAGCCCTAACCCTTGTTCAAACAAATAAAATCAAAAAAATACCGATCATTTTAGTACAAACCTCCTTTTGGTCTGGCTTGTTAGATTGGATGAAAAACACATTGGTTACAGAGGGTATGATTGATTCAGACGATTTGAACTTAATTCATCTTGTAGACACCAAAGATGAAGTGCTAAGGCTTTTAGACGAATTTTACAGCGTTGAAAAGTTAAAACCTAATTTTTAAATTTAATGCAACTGAAACTCCTTCTTACACTTTTTATAATTTCGCTGAGTATATCCCTTAGGGGACAAGCCACTATTCCTGATTATAAGATAAATGTTACGTTGGACACTGCATTTGACAGATTATACGTTAAGCAAACAATTGTCTTCACCAATACTGAAAAGACAGCTCTCAATCAATTGTATATAAATGATTGGGCACACGCATATAGCTCAACCAAAAGCCCTTTAGCAGACCGTTTGGTGGAAGAATACAATAGAAGTTTTTATTTGGCGAAAAAAGCAAAACGAGGAGAAACATCCATTAAATTCATCACTTCAAACAATTCATCACTTCAATGGAGACGAAGCAACAATCAATTAGATATTATTGAAATTGATTTAAATCGTCCTTTAAATGAGAACGACAGCATCAGCATTTACCTTGAATACACCATTGACTTACCCGATGGAAGATACACTGGCTATGGGAATGTGGCAAAGGAAACCTATTTGTTAGAAAATTTCTTCCTTTCACTAGCAAAACGATCAAATGGAAAGTGGTTAATGATCAGTAATCTTGATTTGGAAGACTCCCCTATGGATCCCAGAAATATAGAAATTGAATTTACGCTTCCTTCTAAACTAGCAGTGCATACCAATATTGAGGAGCAGAAAAAGATCGAAAACAACCAACTAACTACTTATAAGTTTTCTTCGAAGAAACAGAAAAGAGTTCTCTTTCATATTGGAGAAGAAGTTGTTTACACTCAATTTGATTTAAAAAATAAAAAAATAAAAACTAATATTGAACAAGAAGACTTGAGCCATGAAGAAAGTAAAGCAAGTTTATCAAAAATAAATGATTTTCTGTATGATGCTTTGGGAGAATATCCCCATCAAACTGTTTTACTTTCTCAAGAAAAATACAGTAAACGTCCTTTTTACGGGCTTACATTAATTCCAAGTATTTTAAAGCCATTTCCCACTCAGTTTGAGTTTGAATTAAAAGCCTTGAATACCTATCTGTACGATTATTTATCGGAAATCCTTCCTCTTCATTCACGTCAGGATTATTGGCTTTCTGGTGGGCTTCAAACATATCTAATGGCGCAATATGTCGCAACATATTATCCTGACAAGAAGCTGTTAGAGTCTATTATGCGACAACCCATAATACGCTTTTTTACAGCTAAATATCGATTTACAGATCTAAGCTTTGAGGATACATTCATTGAATTTCACGAGTATATTTTACGGAAAAACTTGCATCAAGAACTATTTCGTTCGAAAGAAGAATTGACTCGATTCAACGATCAAATTGGTCTTCCAAGTCATATGGGGATAGTGTTGAACTATTTAATCGAGAATAATTCTGTTGAACTCACGCCATTTATAGATCAAATTAAAACGGATCAATTGACAGGAATGGCCCTAAGAAAATCATTTTTCAATCATTTTAAAGTAAATGAGAACAGTGGTTTTCAAACCTATTTCTCGAGCCGTAAATCAATTGATTTATCTTTTTCAGCTTTTGAAAAAAAAGACTCCATAGTTTCTTTTCAAGTCAAAGAGAAAAATAATTATTCTATTCCCTTCACCATAGGTTGGATTCGTAACGATACTCTAATAAAAACAGAACGTTTTAGCAGTAAAACCATTGGGACAAGTATTGAACGTTCAAAAGAGATGGCCGATTATCTCGCCATTAATCCGACAAATAAATTACCTGAATTTAATCCCAGAGACAACATTAAAAGCCTTAAACCATTTGGCTTTAAGCCAATTCAATTTACTTTTATAAAAGATTTAGAAAACCCAAAGTACAATCAGGTGTTTTATAATCCTGCAATCAATTTTAATGTGTATGACGGTATTTCCTATGGAATACGATTTAACAATAGAACAGTTAAAAACCGTCCTTTTCTTCTAACTGCTGAACCTTATTACTCAACAATAAATAAACAATTGATTGGGTTTTTCTCAGCATCCTACAACAAGTTCAATCAAACGTCTAGCTTCTATTTAAAAAACTTTTCCCTTTCGGGAACTACTTCGCATTATGATGAAAACCTGCGTTATAGTCTCTTGTCTGCATCAGCAAATATTGCCGTTCGGCCAAATAATTTAAGAGAGAATCGCAAAGAAATAATTCGTTTTTTTTGGCAGTATGTAAATAGAGAACAAAACACGGATCAAATCCAGAAACCTAACTATACAATTGGCGGTTTAAGCTATATTATTTCAAATAAAAATGCATTGGACTATTTTACAATGTTGAGTGATTTTCAAGCAGGATCAAAATTCGGGAAACTTAGCTTAAGGGTTGATTATCGACATTTGACCAATAGTGGACGACAATTTTCATTTCGCCTATTTGCAGGAAAATTCTTATGGAAAAATAGCTTAAATACCGATTATTTTAGTTTTGCATTGAATCGACCCACAGATTACCTTTTTCAATACAATTATTTTGGGCGATCAGAAACCACTGGAATTTACAGTCAGCAATACATCCCAGCAGAGGGAGGCTTTAAAACAAAATTCGACAGTCCCTTGGCGAACAATTATTTGGTTACTGCTAATACCAGCATGGGTATTTGGAAATGGGTGGAGGCCTATGCCGATTTAGGTTTGATTAAGCAGGATGGTCAACAATCCCGCTTTCTATTTGATTCTGGTCTTAGATTAAACCTATTACCCGATTTTCTTGAGTTATTCTTCCCCCTTTTTAACAGCAATGGATTTGAATTTGACCAACCCAACTATGAGGAAAAGATTCGTTTTGTACTCGTATTGGATCCGCTAACATTGACTCAGTTGTTTAGCCGTAAATGGTTTTAAAAAAAGGCTAAAGAGTAACACTTCTTTTTTCCATTTTAATTTTTGTACTTTTGCATTGCGAAAATCACAATATGTCCAAAACCCAAGATGTAGCGATTCCTACCCTCTCATTTGATTCTTTTAAAGAGCAATTGCTTGACGATTATCGGTTAATTTGCTTGAGCCGAGAGTGTAGTATACTTGGAAGAAAAGAAGTTTTAACGGGTAAAGCTAAATTTGGAATTTTTGGAGATGGTAAGGAATTGCCTCAACTTGTATTGAGTCGTTTTTTTGAAAAAGGAGATTTCCGTTCCGGCTATTATCGCGATCAAACCATTCTAATGGCGCATAAATTGCTTGAACCCCAACAACTATTTGCCGCCTTATATGCCCATCCCGATTTAAAGGCAGAACCCATGTCTGGTGGACGTCAAATGGGAGCACATTTCGTTTCTGCTAGTCATGATGAAAATGGTGAGTGGCTCGATTTAACAAAACAATACAACCACAGTTCAGATATTTCACCCACCGCAGGGCAAATCCCGCGTGCCATTGGTTTAGCACAAGCTTCTAAAGTATACAGAACCTTATCCATAAAAGGCAGTGAAAAATTCACTCAAAACGGAAATGAAATTTGCTGGGCCACCATTGGCAATGCTTCGACCAGTGAGGGTTTATTTCTTGAAGCGATGAATGCTGCAGGTGTTCTTCAAATTCCCCTTGTAATGAGTGTTTGGGATGATGGATATGGAATCTCGGTAGACAACGAGAGGCAAACAACCAAAGGAAGTATTTCCAAGGCGCTTGCAGGACTGAAGCGAACTTCTTCTGAAAAAGGTGTTGAAATATTTAGGGTAAATGGTTGGGATTACCCAGCTTTGATGGAAACCTACCAAAAGGCGGCATCATTAGCCCGCGAGCAGCATATCCCAGTGCTCGTTCATGTTGATGAACTAACACAGCCCTTAGGACATTCCTCTTCGGGATCTCATCAACGCTATAAGTCAAAGAAGCGTCTAGAATGGGAGGCAGATTATGATTGTAATCTAAAAATGCGTTCTTGGATTTTAGATAAAGGAATTGCAACAGAAGAAGAATTGATCGCTATTGAAACTACTTGTAAAGCAGAAGCTAGAGAGGCGAAAGCGCAGGCATGGAAAGCATACCAAGCACCCATATTAGCAAAGAAAAAAGAACTTTTATCACTATTACCAACTCTTTTAAGTCAAACAAGCAACGACCCTTCAATTCAACTCCTCATAGGTCAATTGAATGCTTTAAAAGAAGTTACCTATAAAGACTTGTTGCACAATGCGCGGAAAGCACTTCGCTTTAGTAGAGGCAATACTTCTGCAGCGCGATCTGCCGTTTCCGAATGGGTAGATAAGTTAATGACGGAATTGAACCCTAAAATGCATTCCCATTTATACAGCCAGTCGAAGTATCAACTAAATAAAGTACCTCTTGTTGAACCAAGTTATGCAGCTGAAGAGGAACGCGTCGATGGTCGAATAATTATTCGAGATAATTTTAAGGCCCTATTTGAGAAAAAAGATAATGTCCTTTTGTTTGGAGAAGATGTTGGAAAAATTGGCGATGTAAATCAAGGTGCTGAAGGCTTGCAAGCGCAATTTGGCGAAACAAGGGTCTTTGATACGGGAATTCGTGAAGCGACCATCATTGGTCAAGGAATTGGAATGGCGCTGCGTGGACTTCGTCCCATAGCCGAGATTCAGTATATTGATTACGTCCTATATTGCTTGCATACACTTAGTGATGATTTGGCTTCCTACCTCTATCGTACTGTAGGACAGCAAGCAGTCCCTCTAATCATTCGAACGCGTGGCCACCGATTAGAAGGAATATGGCATAGCGGCTCCCCAATGGGTGCTATGATCCATTTGTTAAGAGGAATCAATTTATTAGTTCCCCGTAATATGACTCAAGCAGCTGGCTTTTATAATACGCTTTTAGAAGGAGATGAACCCGCCATTGTTGTTGAGTCTTTAAATGGCTATCGCCTAAAAGAAAATAAGCCAACAAATCTTGGAGAATTTAAACTGGAGATTGGGAAAATCGAGATTTTAAAAGAAGGAACAGATATCACATTGGTTTCCTATGGATCTACCCTTCGTTTGGTTCAAGAAGCGGCGATCGAATTATTGAAATTTGGCATTGATGCTGAAGTAATTGATGTTCAATCATTGTTACCCTTTGACACTAAAATGGAGATCAAGAATAGTATTGCCAAAACCAATCGAGTAGTCATCATAGACGAAGACGTTCCTGGAGGTGGCACAGGTTATATCTTACAGCAATTACTCGATGTGCAAGAGATTTTTCCTCTTTTGGACAGTTCTCCTCAAACCATTAGTGCTAAAGCACATAGACCTGCCTATGGATCTGATGGGGATTATTTTTCAAAGCCTTCCCTAGATGACATTATCGAAAAAGTTTATGAAATAATGCACGAAAGTAATCCGACAGCTTACCCAGAAATTTAAGCAGAAACGATTTTTAGAATCATTTCTTTCATCAATTCTTCAAGCGGTAAATTTTGAGCCCCTACTCCCTTACTTTTTAAATCAAACTCTTTTAAAATTCCCAATACACTGGCCGTTTGTTTCATGGAATATTTTTGAGCAGCAATTTGATAATCTTTCACGAAGAAGGGAGAAACACCGAGTATTTTCGGTGCATCTGCAGGAGACTTAAGACCATGGTACATAAATAACTTTTGAAAAAAGTTAAACACCACTGTAATGGTAAGCGGAAATGGATGTTGGGTGGGATTACCTGCCATATATTGAACAATCCGATATGAATGGGCTAAATTGCGTTGTCCCAAGGCATTTTGTAATTCAAAACTATTGAACTCTTTGCTATAGCCAATATATTTCTCAATATGATCTGGAGTGACATCACTTCCTTCAGGAATATTGACGGACAATTTTTCTAACTCTTTACTTATTTTTCCTAGATCTGTTCCCAAGAAAGCAATCAACAAGGCAATTGCATGTGGGTGAAATCGAAAGGAATGTTTCTTTCCCTGCTGTTCAATCCAACTACTCACTTGATTCTCATAAAGTGGCTGTGCATCCAAAACAATACCAGAGGCAGCTATAGCCTTATAGGCTTTCTTTCGCTTGTCTAGTTTTTTGTGTTTATAACACAAAGCAAGAACAGTTTGGGATTGAGGATGCTTAAGATAGGGTTCCAATTGATCGATGTTTCGCTCCAAATACTGTGCTTCTCTTACAACAATCAATTGCTGTTGCCCCATCATGGGAAAACGTTTGGCTGCCTCAATAATTTGATCGGCAGTAGTTTCTTTTCCATAGAGAACAGTCAAATCAAAATCGCGAGCACTTTCATCTACCACCGAAGTCATCAAGCGATCGGTTATCTGATCGATAAAAAATGATTCCTTCCCCATTAAAAGGTAAATAGGAGAAAATTCACCTTTGTCAATCGAAGAGAGTATGTTTTGTGTTTCTTTCAATGGGAAAAATTCGTCACATTTGTAGTATGGAACAACTCAATTTCAAGTGTTATCCCTTTACAATCAAAAATAAGGAAAATAAGCGGTACATTTTCGATATCATCCGCAAAAAAGAGATTCTATTGACGCCTGAAGAATGGGTTCGCCAACATTGCCTTCGCTTTTTAATGGAAGAAAAAAAATACCCAATTGGTTTGATTAATGTTGAAAAGAAAATTGAGATATTTGGAAAACCAAAACGTTATGATATTGTGGTCTTTACTAAAAATGGTAGTGTAGCCATCTTGGTGGAATGTAAATCTCCAAAAGTTGAAATAAATCAGGATGTTTTTGATCAAATTGCACGATATAACTTAAGTATAGACAGCACCTATCTCATGGTTACAAATGGACTAAAACATGTTTATTGTCAAATGGACTATCAAGCAAAAGCCTATCACTTTTTGCCTGAACTTCCCTCCTATTCAATTGACAGATGAAAACAGCCATTGCCATATTAAATTGGAATGGAAAGGAACTCCTAGAAGAATTCCTTCCAGCAATAATTCGTTACTCTAGTTCAGCTGACATATATGTTATCGACAATGCCTCTACAGACAATTCAATCGCTTTCTTAACGCAAAATTTTCCCTCCATTAAACAAGTTATTTTAAAGGAAAATTACGGCTTTGCGAGAGGTTACAATGAAGGCTTAAAGCATATCGATGCAGACCTCTATTGTTTACTAAACAATGATGTTGAGGTCACAGAAAACTGGCTAAACTCTATCGTCGAAGGTTTTAAAAAAACAAAGGTTTCTATTGCACAACCGTTGTTACTTCATCATAAGAATAAGAAATACTTCGACTATGCTGGTGCTGCTGGAGGATTCATTGATAAATATGGTTTTGCTTATTGTAGAGGAAGAATTTTTAATGATTTAGAAGAAAACCTTAACCAATACAATAGTACACACGATTGCTTTTGGGCTTCGGGTGCCTGCTTTTTCGTGCGAAAAAATGTTTGGAATGAATTGGGCGGCTTTGATGAAGATTTCTTCATGCACCAAGAAGAAATTGATTTTTGCTGGCGTGCATTCAATGCTGGTAAAATAACACAAACCATAGGGACTTCTTTTGTTTATCATGTTGGAGGAGCTTCATTAGCCCCTTCCCCCAAGAAAACCTATTACAATCACCGCAATGCACTGTGGATGATGTTAAAGAATTTACCAAAAGCATCTCTTTTCCCAATTTTATTACAGCGATTTATCTTAGATGGAATTGCAGGAATACATTATTTATTTCAAGGAAACTTTATTTCTTTCTTTATGGTAATCAAAGCCCACTTGGCTGTCTATGCAAGCTTGAGAAAGACGATTAAAAAAAGACCAAACATCAGTGCCAAAAGACAATACTTTCAACATAAAAGCATTGTTTGGGACTATTTTATCTTAAGAAAAAGTAAATTTCACGATTTGTGAGGTTTATGAAAATAAAAACAATTAATTTTAAACTTTATTTTTAAATACAATTTATAACAACATGAAAAAAACGTCTCTTTTAATTGGCCTTTGTGGAGCTCTATTGGTTTCCTGCGTATCTTCTAAAAAATATGCAGAACTCGAATCCCTTCAACAAAGCACAAACGATCTACTTAATGCAGCAACTGTTAAATTAAACACTTGTGATGATGAGAAAGCAAATGCTTTAGCGAGTCTTGCTTCTATGGAAGAGCAATTAGAATTCTTTAAATCTAACAATCAAGACTTAATAAACAACCTTGGGAACTTAACAACTCTTTCTCAAAAAGGTGCTGAAAACCTTGAAAAATCTCTAGAAAGTCTTAAAGAAAAGGACTCTCGAATAAAAAATCTTCGCGATGCTGTGACACGTAAAGACTCTGTGACACTTGCCTTGGTAACCAGCCTAAAAGGTGTGTTAGGAAATCTTGCAGATGAAGACATTGAAATCAATGTTGAAAAAGGTGTTGTCTATGTCTCTATCTCTGATAAACTTTTATTTAGAAGTGGAAGCTTTTCTGTAAATGCTGCTGCCAAAGAAGTATTGGGGAAAGTCGCAAAAGTAATCAACGACAAGCCAGAATTAGAATTTATGGTTGAAGGACATACAGACAATGTGCCAATCAAAGTTGAAGGCACAGAAGACAATTGGGACCTATCTGTTCGCAGAGCGACTTCTATTGTTCGTATACTTCAAAAAGACTTTGGTGTTGCCCCTGAGCGTATGACTGCTGCCGGTCGCAGCCAATATGTACCTTTGGCAGATAATGACACATCAACTGGACGTGCAAAAAACAGAAGAACACGTATTGTTGTATTACCTAAGTTGGATCAATTCTATGACATGATCAATAAAGGAATGGAACAAGCTGCTGCTGCTTCCAACTAAAAGTAAACAATAGTTCTACTTAAAAACTGTCTAAAAAGTGTAAGACCTGTCATGCTGAATTTGAACAAGTTCAGATTGACATTTAATTAACCTTTTAGACAGTTTTTTTTTAGATAAAATCTACCTCTCCTTTTCCATGTCGAATCACTTCTATGGAATTGTTCGTTAGGTCAACTACTGTTGAGGGAATATTTCCACCAGGGCCAGCCTGAATAAGTACATCTACCTTTCCGTCCCAAACAGACAAGATTTCGGTTTCATCTGAGGTGTATTGCAAAATTTCATCTTCGTCGTGTAGTGAGGAGGTCAGCAATGGCGCATCGAGCATGGGCAATAAACTTTTCAAAACAGGATGATCGGATATGCGAACCCCTATTGTCTTTCGCTTATGAAAAGGTTTTGGGAGTTTTCCATTTGACTCCATAATGAACGAATAAGGGCCTGGAAGTGTGTTTTTCAATAAACGAAAGATGCTGGCATCAAAAGGTTTTACATAGCTAGACAACTCACTAATGTCTTTGAATAAAAAACTCAAAGCTGCTTTCTCTAATTTGATGTCTTTTAAACGGGAAAATTTATCTAGTGCAACTGTATTTGAGCTGAGGCATCCAATAGCATAGACAGTATCCGTTGGATAAATGACCAATGCTCCCTTTTGAAGTTCATTGGCAACTTTCAATAAATCACGTTCGTTAGGTGAACTTGGAAAAAGAGTATATACCTTGGTGATCATTCAATGACTTTTAGTTTTGCGAAGCGTAAAAGCAACTTCTTTTCACCAACACCAGCAAATTTAATGGTGGCTTTTTTATCATTTCCAGCACCTTCTACTTGTACCACAACTCCTTTCCCAAAGCGCTGATGCTCCACCTGTGTTCCAGTAGGCAACTGAATCAATTCTTCTTTTGAACTATGAGTAGGTATTTCAGCCTGGATTTGACGTAATTTTTTTAGTTGGGAAGAATTAGGCGCTGTATTTGGTTTTCCCTCCCATGATTTGGGCACCTGTGAGCTAACTTTCTTAGGGCTTGGATCCCCAAATATGGAAGTGTTGACCAAAGGTTTATATTCATAAGCCGATTTTGGGATTTGAATGTCTAAAAATTGCTCATCAATTTCTTCGATAAACCTACTTGGTTCAGCATCGTTTAGCTTTCCCCATCGATAACGTGACTGGGTGTAAGACAAAAAGGCTCGTTTTTCTGCTCTCGTTAAGGCGACATAGAACAAGCGTCGTTCCTCTTCCAACCCAGAGCGTGAGTCTAAGTTCATTGCTGATGGAAATAAATCTTCTTCCATACCAACAATATATACGTATGAAAACTCTAGTCCCTTGGCCAAATGTATGGTCATGAGGGATACCCTTGGGATATTATCATCGGCATTATCATTGTCAAAATCAGTAGCCAAAGCGACATCCTCCAAAAACTCTGTAAGAGAACCTGTGGCG